>NZ_JBHSOW010000016.1:0-207984 GCF_042656405.1 Paenibacillus solisilvae
GCGACCGGAACCTTTCCCGCTTAGGCGGGGGAGGTTCTTCCTGCATACAAGGGGGGATTGTGAATGAATGAACGGAGCAGCTGGATGAAGCGTGCCGGGCTGTTGACGACCGCCGCCGCGCTGGCGCGCAGCGCAGCGCCAGCGGCACCCGCAGCTGCCGCTGGGGCCGCCGCTATTGCCGGCGGCGATGCGCTCGCGCCACAGCGGCGCGCCGCCGAGCGCTTGCGCCGCGCCGCCGACCTGCTGGCGCCGCATGAAGCGCTGGCTTCGGCCATCCAGGCCATGCGCGAGAAAGCGGAGCGGCTGCAGCGCAGCCGTTTCACCATCGCGCTCTTCGGCGCCTTCAGCGCGGGGAAATCCTCGCTGGCTAATGCGCTCCTTGGCGATTCGGCACTGCCGGTATCGCCGAACCCGACGACAGCCGCGGTGAACCGGATTGTACCTCCTACGACTGAACACCCTCATGGGACTGCTGCTGTTTTGATGAAATCAAGAGCCGTGCTTCTTGATGACCTGCGTTACTCGCTTGCGCTGCTCGGGGAAGAGGCAGAATCATTGCCTGAGCCCGCGCTTCTTCAAGCGATTCATAAATTAACACCGGATGGCGTGCATGCAGGAGGGAGGCCGCACTACAGCTTCCTCAAAGCGGCCGCCAAGGGCTGGCAGGAGCATGAAGCACTGCTTGGGCAGCAGTTGGCGGTCGATGGTGAAACCTATCGCCGTTACGTTGCTGAGGAGTGGCGCTCCTGTTTTGTCAATGAGATCGAGCTTCATCACGATAATCCGCTCACTGCACAGGGCATCGTGCTTGTCGATACGCCAGGTGCGGATTCGGTGAATGCCCGCCATACAGGGGTTGCCTTTAACTATATTAAAAATGCGGATGCAATCTTGTTTGTGACCTATTATAACCATGCCTTTTCACAGGCCGATAGACAGTTCCTGCTTCAGCTTGGTAGAGTGAAGGACCAGTTTGAGCTGGATAAAATGTTCTTTATCGTGAATGCCGCAGACTTGGCCTCAGATGAGGAGGAGCGAGACGGTGTACTCGCCCATGTGGAACGTAATTTGCAGCAGCATGGCATTCGATTCCCCAGGATGTTCCCTGTATCCAGTCTTCAGGCATTAACAGGCAAACAAAATCATGATGAGTTGTTAATCGCATCTTCTGGTGTCGGTGCTTTTGAAGCTGCATTCTTGAATTTCACGCAAAATGATCTTGGCGCGCTTGCGATCGCTTCTGCTGAACAAGAGCTGGAGCGAGCCAGAAACACAATCACAGACTGGGTAGAGACCGCATCAGGCGATGCTGCGACCAGAGAAGCGGCAAGCCGGCAGCTCATTGCCCAAGGAGAAGCGGCGCAGCAATTAGCCGCACAGCTTGCACAGCCTCAGCCAAACCCGCAGTTGGAGCAGGAGCTGAAGGAGCTGCTGTATTACGTGATTCAGCGTCTGCAGCTGCGGTTTGGCGATCATTACAACTTTGCTTTTAATCCCTCTGTCCTGCAGGATGATGGACGTGACCTGCGCAAAGCGCTATGGACTGCTTGGCTTGAGCTGCAGCGTCTGCTTCAGATTGAGCTGGCGCAGGAGCTGCAAGCAACCTCGCTTCGTCTGGATAATATCTTGATCAAACTGGCAGGGAAGAAGTTTAAAGAGACCTCAGAGGAGATTGCACAGTCACTGCCGGGCTTCTCTCACTCTGAATATATTCCTCTTGAGCTGTCCACCCCGGAGGAGCAGCCGGCCTTTCAAGCAGCCGGTGTCGAAGCTAAACTGCTGTGGAGCCGGTTCAAGTCGCCTCGTCATTTCTTTGAAGGCGAGGGAAAAGCTGCACTTCGAGTCGTATTGGAGGCTGAGCTCGCAGAGCCTCTGCAGAGCTGGATTGATCAGGCGGAGTCGGTGTGGACTGAACGTTATCTGGAGCTGTGGCATCTGGCGATGTCATCCTGCGCGGAGGCCATCAAGCGGGATGTGGCGGCCTTTATTCAAGGGAAGCAAGCATCACTCAGCGGGCAGGCTAACCTTGTGGAGCTGCGGCAGCTGCAGGAAGCATTATCCGCAGTTTAATCCATTCCTTTCCATTCCATTCAAAGCTAGTCTATGGAGCTTTTGCGAACGATCTTAATCGATCGGCCGTAAAAGCTCCTTTTCTTTGTGATAATTAAATCATGCAAAAACCAAAAAAAATGTGCAAAAATGGAGCAATGTGCGCATGTTGGCAATGATTCTTGAAGATATCGAAGAATACCCCCTTCCAATTTGCCAGAATGCGAAAGTAAGCGAAAATGGCCTTCCAAACGCGATTTTGCTCTGTTTGCCGTTCCGGATTGATGCTGTTAATATTCATTCATATTCATAATAATGTCACAGAATAGAAACAAGGAGTGGGGAACCCATTGGACGTCTTCAGGCAACTTAAACCGCATTACTGGGTCGAACGCAGAAGTTTATATGCTTCGATCATCTGTTTAATCTGCGCAACAGCACTCGGGCTGGTTTATCCGAATTTGCTTCGCATTTTAATCGACAAAGTTATTGTACCAAGAAATTTTGAGTGGGTGCCTGCGCTCTCATTAACCGTAGTTGGTGTCGTTTCAGTAAAAGGCTGCCTGCAGTTCCTTCACGGCTTCTATGGTGGACGGCTAGGCAACCGCGTCGCTTTCCGGCTGCGGAATGCGTGTTATACCAAGCTTCAGAGCTTGTCCTTTCAGTATTATGATACAGCCAAGACAGGGGACATCATGTCCCGGCTGACAGCGGACCTTGAAGGTGTGAGGAACTTTATCGGGTTCGGTTTTGCACAGATTTTGAATATGTTTTTGATGATCGTATTCGGAGCTGCAATGATGTTCTCGATTCACTGGCAGCTGACACTGATTACGCTTATTACCATGCCTTTCCTGACTTTCACGGCTATCCGGTTCGAGAAACTGATTCATCCGGCATTCCGTGAGATGCGTCAAGCGATGAGTAACCTGACGACAGCTGTTCAAGAGAATATTACGGGTGTCCGGACGGTCAAATCCTTTGCGAGGGAATCCTTCGAGATTGATAAATTTTCTTCTCGCAGTGATGCTTACAAGTCCAATCAGATCGGTGCAGCGGTTTTATGGGCAAGGTACTTCCCTGTAATGGAGCTGCTCGCCAGCATGTGTGCGGTTATCCTGCTTGTCGTAGGCGGCAGACTTGTTATCAATCAATCCTTGACATTAGGTCAGCTGGTCGCCTTCTTCAGTATGGTTTGGTATATTATCGGGCCGATGTGGAGCATTGGTTTTCAAATCAATAACTACACACAAGCCAAAGCCGCCGGTGAGCGTCTGCTCGAGCTGCTGAATCAATATGTGCATGTAAAAGAACCTGAAGCTCCGGTGATTGTTGATGAGGATGAAGTAAAGGGTCATATTCAGTTTAATGATGTGACATTTAACTACGCAGACAAATCCCCTGCGCTGACAGCTTTGAATATTGATGCGCCCCCAGGGACGGTAATTGGTCTATTGGGTGGCACAGGTTCTGGTAAATCGACCGTAATCCAGCTGCTTATGCGGGCTTATAACATCAAGCAGGGTACAATCAGCATTGATGGCATTGATATCCGCAATCTTCCGCTGGAAACATTGCGTTCTCAGATTGCAACCGTATTCCAGGAAACCTTCCTCTTCTCCTGCTCCATCCGGGATAACATCGCCTACGGCATGCAGGAAGTTTCGATGGATCAGATTGAGAATGCGGCTAAATTAGCCAAGGCGCATGATTTCATCATGGAGCTTCCAGAAGGCTACGATACCATTGTCGGAGAACGCGGCATGGGGCTCTCAGGCGGCCAGAAGCAGCGGATCGCGATTGCCCGCGCACTGATTAAGAATCCGCGGGTTCTGATTCTCGATGACGCAACAAGCGCCGTCGATATGGAAACCGAGCATGAAATCCAAGCCGGCTTCAAAGAAGTCATGGCAGGCCGTACGACCTTCATTATTGCACATCGTATTTCCTCGCTTCGCCATGCGGACGAGATCATTGTTTTTGATAAAGGCCATGTCGTCCAGCGCGGCAAACATCAGGAGTTAATCCGTGTTCCTGGGCCTTACCTGGATACGTATAACATTCAATATGCCGACCGACCGGTTCAAGCTGGAGAAGCGGCAGAAGAGAGAAGGGTCGCACAGTGAGTAATCAGCAAACAACTCGCGATAATCGCGAGCGGTTTACTTATAAAGATGACGATGCCATCGAAAAACCATTTAACTGGGCGCAGCTAAGCAGACTTTTTTCCTACATGAAGCCTTATAAGAAACAGCTGCTGCCTGTTCTAATCGTAATGATGGTTCTAGGTACCGTTACCCGTTTGGCCATACCTGCAATCATCATCCTTGCGATTGACGAAGCCATTCAGCCAAAGGATGGAGGAGCTCCAAGCTTATCGAAGCTCTATATGTACGCAGGTCTCATGCTTGCACTTTATATTATTCAATGGGCAGCTAACACGTTCCGGATTCGGTTTACGAATATCATCGGACAACGCGTTATTTATGACCTTCGTCAGGATTTATTCCGTCACATCCAGAGGCTGTCATTCCGTTTCTTCGATAAACGTCCTGCAGGGTCTGTGCTTGTTCGTGTAACGAATGACGTGAATGCGCTTCAGGATTTATTCACCAACGGTGTCGTTAACCTGCTCATGGACTGTGTCCAGCTGGTGGGCATCGTGATCATTCTGCTCGTCTGGAACTTCAAGCTTGGAGCTGCCGTTATGATCACGGTTCCGCTGATGTTCATCGTCTCTACTGCTCTGCGCAGACGGATTCGGTTCGCTTGGCAGGATGTTCGGATGAAGCAGTCTCGCATTAACGCTCATTTGAACGAGAGCATTCAAGGGATGCGTGTTACGCAGGCCTATACCCAGGAGAAAGCGAACCTTGCATTCTTCAATCACATCAATAGTGTCAACATCAAAGCATGGAACAAAGCGTCAGCGCTTAACCAGGCGTTCGGCCCGATCATTGAGGTAACGTCAGCAATCGGTACGTTAATCCTATTCTGGTATGGCTCCCATCTTATTCAGTCGGAGGCCATAACTGTCGGTGTTCTTGTCGGTTTTGCGAACTATGTCGGGAACTTCTGGGATCCGATTAACCGTCTTGGACAAATGTATGCGCAGCTGCTGATTGCAATGGCTTCTTCTGAACGGATATTCGAATTTATCGACGAGCAGCCTACGGTTGCAGAGCTTCCTGAAGCCCGTCAATTACCTGCCATTCGCGGCGATGTTAAATTTGATCGGCTCTTGTTCGAATACGAGAAGGGGCGTCCCGCACTTAAAGGCATCACTCTTGATGTGAAGGCGGGCCAAACCATAGCTCTTGTTGGCCACACCGGTTCAGGGAAGAGTACGATTATGAACCTGCTGTGCCGGTTCTATGATCCTAACGAAGGCGCGGTGCTTATTGATGGGATCGACATACGCAATGTCAGCATCGAAAGTCTTCGCTCCCAGGTTGGTATCGTGCTGCAGGATACATTTATCTTCTCCGGAACTATTCGTGAGAATATCCGGTTTGGCCGTCTGGATGCAACGAATGATGAAATCGTCAAGGCAGCAACCGCTGTTGACGCTCATGATTTCATTATGAGCCTTCCTGATGGTTATGACACGGAGGTTCAGGAGCGCGGAAACATTCTCTCTATGGGTCAGCGACAGCTGCTTTCATTTGCCCGCGCTCTGCTGGCAGACCCTCGTGTACTCATCCTTGATGAGGCTACAGCGAGCATTGATACGGAAACCGAGCTGAAGATTCAAGAAGCACTGAAGACGCTGCTTGCGGGCCGTACCTCGTTCATCGTTGCCCATCGCTTGTCAACAATCCGCAATGCAGACCGGATCGTCGTTCTCGACCATGGCGTGATCGTCGAACAGGGTACGCATGATGAGCTTATGCGACATGGCGGTACTTATAATGGATTGATTGAAGCCCAGTATCGATTTTTATCGGCATAATTCTTGATTTTTCGATTCAGAACCTCCACAATGGAAGAAAAACGATCGCTATGACTTGTCCATTTTCGAAATGGGATCAAGTTATGGCTTCGCTTCCAGGAGGTTCTTTTTTGTATGTACGGTTCACCTTTATCCTCTCATGCGCGTAAAATTATGCTTCTAGGCTCCGGTGAGCTTGGGAAAGAAGTGATTCTTGAAGCCCAGCGTCTTGGTGTCGAAACGATTGCTTTAGACCGCTATGCGAATGCGCCGGCGATGCAGGTCGCTCACCGTTCTTATGTCATTGATATGCTGGATGCAGCCGCACTAAGGGATATTATTATGCAGGAGAAACCTGACCTTCTCGTTCCTGAGATTGAAGCGATTGCTACAGATGCGCTTATTGAACTTGAGCAGGAAGGCTTCAAGGTTATTCCAACGGCACGGGCCGCACGGCTTACAATGGATCGTGAGGGTATCCGCAGGCTTGCAGCAGAGACACTTGGCCTAGCTACAGCACCTTATCGATTTGCCGACTCTCTTGAGGAACTTCAGGAGGCGGTCGCACAGATTGGCACCCCATGTGTCATTAAGCCGATTATGAGCTCATCAGGTAAAGGCCAGAGCGTCTGCCGTACCGAGGCTGACATTGAAGGCTGCTGGCAAATCGCCATGGATGGTGGACGAGCGAAAAAACAGCGTGTTATTGTTGAGGGCTTTATACATTTTGAATCAGAGATCACACTGCTCACAGTCCGTTCAATCTCCGGCACAACCTTCTGCGCGCCGATTGGACATGTTCAGAAGGATGGGGATTATATCGAATCGTGGCAGCCGCACCAGATGTCGACTAAACAAATTGAAGAAGCGGAAGCGATTGCCGAAGCAGTAACTGGAGAGCTGGGCGGATTCGGCATTTATGGAGTCGAGCTGTTCCTGACGAAGGGCGGCGTATTGTTCAGCGAAGTTTCTCCAAGGCCGCATGATACAGGCATGGTTACGATGGTAACGCAGGATTTGTCGGAGTTTGCGCTTCATGTAAGGGCGATTCTTGGATTCCCTATTCCGAATGTGCGCTTGTTAACGCCGGGAGCCTCCCACACTCTGAAGGCTGACCGGGAGTCGGATTCCTTCCGGATTACTGGCATCTCGGATGCACTGGCACTGCCTAATACGCAGGTTCGCGTATTCGGGAAGCCTGTAACTAAACCGGGCCGACGGATGGCAGTCGCATTAAGCTCGGCAGAGAATACCGATCAAGCGCGTGAACTGGCGCGTCAGGCAGCGGAATCATTATCAATTTCATATGAGTAATTGGTAATTACTTAGCCCGAGTATAGTGACTTCTGCGAGATGCACCTGATAACAGGACTCCCGCAAGATGCTTACTCGGGCTTTTTCGCGGTTACTCCAGAAGGCAGAATTTGCAAATAAAGATTGAAACCATTATTTTAAAAGATAAGATCTTGTTAAGGCAGTCAAAAACTTACATTATTCAGCAGTGCAGCGATTGCCACCTACATGTGGAATGGCTTCTGAACTAGAAAGGAGAAGAGGATGCAGAGCAATCGGTCTAGCGTATTATGGAGAAGCATCAGTTTGGCCGCACTTATTTCGACATTGCTGCTTTTATTCGGTTTTGGCTATTCGGTGAAAGACATGCTGTGGCCCAAGAAAGATAATTTCTCGGGTGCGCAGGTTACGTCAGATCTTCCGAAGCAGACGAGTTTAGGCGCGAGTAAAGAAATACGTATGATGGCGATTGGTGACTCTATCACAAAAGGCACTGGAGATTCAACAGGCGAGGGTTATGTGATGCAGGTTATCCCTTTGCTGCAGAAGAAGTTCCCTGATGTCCCGGTCAAGCTTAATAATAATTTGGCGATTAACGGATTGCGCGCGGACCAGCTTGCACACCTGCTGAAGAATGACAAAGGCTATCGGTACGCGCTAACCCAGTCTAATTTAATCGTCTTCACCATCGGCGGCAATGATCTCTTCCAAATCGCCACCGGCGAGTCAGCCAGCGAAGCAACCGGAGAATTGAATTTGGCGAAGCTTAAGGCTGAACTCCCGAAGGGAATAAGCAGGCTGAAGACCGTCGTGGATTTGCTTCATGAGATCAATCCAAATGCCCACGTCGTCTATATGGGACTCTATAATCCTTTCTTTGATATTAAGGAGCTGCGTGACGGCAGTCTAGAGGTGCAGAATTGGAATCAACAAGCCTACTCATTGATTCATAGTTATCCAAATATGACAATGATTCCTACATTCGATTTATTCGAGCGTACCCTCACAGCCTATATCTCTTCCGATCATTTTCATCCTAACCATGACGGGTATGCACAGATCGCTTCCCGCATCGTTCAATCTTTGGAATAGGAGGGGACAAGCATAATGACGGAAACCGAGATTATTTTATCCGTAAAAAATGTCAAAAAGAAAATCAGCGGTAAAATGATCATTCACGATGTATCCTTCGACGTACAGGCAGGCGAAATTTTTGGTTTTCTAGGGCCTAATGGATCAGGTAAAACAACGACAATCCGTATGCTGGTTGATCTGATCAAACCAACGGAAGGCGAAATTAAGATTTGCGGATATAACGTACAGCGTGATCCGGAGGAGGCGCTGCGGCATATCGGATGTATCGTAGAAAATCCCGAGGTTTATTCCTATATGACAGGCTGGGAAAACCTCGAACATTTTGCCCGAATGCAGCGCGGTATCGGACAGGATCGCATTCAAGAAGTTGTTCATGTCGTTGGTCTTGAACAACGGATACATGACAAAGTTAAAACCTATTCACTAGGTATGCGGCAAAGACTTGGTATTGCACAAGCACTGCTCGGCAGACCGCGCTTGCTTATTTTGGACGAGCCTACGAATGGTTTGGATCCTAAGGGGATTAAAGAGCTGCGTGAATTCGTCCGTATGCTTGCCAATCAAGGCATGAGTTTATTTATTTCCAGCCACTTATTAAGTGAAATTCAGCTAATGTGCGATAGAGTGGCAATTATCAGCCATGGCCGTGTTCTTGCTGTCGGCACTGTAGATGAGCTGGTGAAGCAGGCAGGCTCTTACGTGCTGTGGCAGTTCGATCAGCCGGAAGCGGGCAGGAAGCTGCTTGCAAAGGAACCGGATGTTGAATTTGTCAAACATGATGCGCACCGGATCGATGAGAGTATATTGGCAGGCTTGAAGGATGCACTTATAACTACCATGCATGCGGAGAGGATTCCGGTCCTCGTGGAGAAGGCCGTTAGCGCCGGGATTGGCGTTCTCTCCGTACAGCGCATTGCACCGACGCTCGAGGAGTTATTCTTGAATATGACGGAGGGGGAGAGCATTGGATAGACTGCTGCCGCTTATACAAAATGAGACGTTGAAAATCTGGAAGAAAAAAAGATTTTATGTCGTCATCCTCGTGCTGCTTGTACTCATTCCCGTCTTTACCTACGCACAGGTGAAGATTTCTGAGACGAATAAGAAGAATTTCAAGGATTGGCGCAATCAGCTTGTTCAGCAGATCAATGACTACCAGAACGCGCTGTCCAGTGAACGGATTCCTGAAGAATGGAAACGGTACCGGAAGATCGCTGTTCAGCAGCTGCAGTATTATCTGGATCATAACGTGAATCCCAATTCTCCAGATGGTGTCACCTTCACGCGCGGCTTTATGTCGAACTCGGTCACACTCTTTTATCCGCTGCTGGTGCTTGCGATTGCGTCGGATTTAATCTCAGGCGAACGCTCAACAGGAACCATTAAGATGCTGCTGACCAGACCGGTTAGACGCTGGAAAATTTTATTTAGCAAACTGATCGCTCTGACCTTATATGTTTCACTTATTGTTGTCTCAAGCGCAATTCTCTGTTATCTTATATCGGGCGCATTCTTTGGCTATAACGGTTGGACGATGCCGATTTTTACCGGATTTGTCATTAACGGGTCCAACGTTGACAATGCATTTGTACATGCGGTACCGCAGTGGTTATACCTGCTTATGCAGGCTGGGCTCATCTGGGTTTCCTCCATGACGGTTGCAATATTGGCGTTAATGGTCTCCGTTCTCGTTCGAAGTACGGCGGCAAGCATCGTTACGATGATGGCAGCGGTCATTGCGGGAACCATACTCTCCAGCATGAGCTCATCATGGGAAAGCGCGAAATATGTGTTTGCGGTTAATCTCCAGCTAACAGATTATTTAGCCGGGTCACCGCCTCCAATACAAGGGATGACGCTTCCATTTTCGCTGTTTATTTTAGCCATTTGGTCGATTTCCGGATTGATCGTTTCGTTCAGCGTCTTTACGAAACAGGACATCATGAATTAGAATAGCTTTCAGTAGCAGAATTAAAATGCAACAACTCGGGAACGATTCGATCCGTACACCTGCCTTCGTCCGCTCTTGAAAGCATGATGCTGATTTAGAATAGTCAGGGCGTCTCGCTTTCAAAGGCGGAACGTAAACTCTCCGGCAGCTGCACTGCTCTACTCGCCACTTGCCAATGCAAGTTTAACTCTCCAGTTTCAAGCTGGGGCGGGGGCAGCGCTTGTCGTGCAAGCGGGGCGAATGAATGATTCAGGTGGTACGCTAATCGCGATGCAGGACGGATGAGTTATTGTTGTCATGCTGTCACGATTGATAAATAATTTAGCGTTTTCTGACGAATGTGAGATATGATTGCATACGTTAGCTTATACGCCGAGTCGGTTGCTTGGCAAAACTTGAAATTACCTTGAAGAGATTAAATCTCACATTATGAAGTAGTTTTTGCTTAAGATAGCCGAAAACGGTTAACTTAGGTAGAACCTCGCAAAAACAAGAATAAGCTTACGAAGTAAGTTTTACTTCGTAAAAACTTTTAGGAGGACCAGTATGACTGAGCAGGTTGATCTGTTTGCGGGCGAAACTTCTTCGGCTGCTAATCGCAACTACGAAGCCGATGATATCCAAGTGCTGGAGGGTCTTACCGCTGTCCGTAAACGACCCGGGATGTATATTGGAAGCACCAGCAGCTCGGGACTGCATCATCTCGTCTGGGAGATCGTCGACAATGCAGTAGATGAGCATTTAGCCAAATTTTGTTCGGCCATTGATGTCGTTATTCATTCTGACGGCTCCGTAATGGTGCGGGATAACGGACGGGGAATCCCGACAGGGATGCATAAAGCGGGTATTCCGACACCCCAGGTTGTGTTCACCATGCTTCATGCAGGCGGCAAGTTTGGCGGCGGAGGATACAAGAAGTCCGGCGGTCTCCATGGCGTTGGTGCTTCGGTAACGAATGCGTTGTCCGAATGGCTGGAAGTTGAGATTTTTCGAGATGGGAAGATACATAAACAGCGATTCGAGTATTGGGTCGATGATAAGGGTAAGGAACATGTAGGAGAGCCTGTTAAAGGGCTCGAAGTCATTGGTAATACGAATCGCACAGGCACGAAGGTAACGTTTAAGCCGGATGCACGCGTTTTTCACGGTAATATCTCGATCAATTACGACACGTTGGCCGAGCGGCTTCAAGAGATCGCTTTTCTTAATTCCGGACTGAAGGTTTCGGTAAAAGATGAGCGTAGCGGCAAGCAAGAGCTGTATCATTACGAAGGCGGCGCACGACAGTTTGTACAGTTTTTGAATGAAGATAAGACGGTTCTGCATGATGTGGTCCATTTTACAGGGGAAAAAGATGATATCGAGGTTGAAGTCGCATTGCAGTATAATGACGGTTATACCGAAACGATGGCTTCTTTCGTTAATGCGATCCCGACCCGCGGCGGCGGAACGCATGAAACAGGCTTTAAAACAGCCTATACGCGTGTAATGAATGACTATGCCCGCAAAAATTCGCTCCTTAAGGAAAAGGATAAAAACCTTGAAGGAAATGACCTTCGCGAAGGTATGATGGCTGTCATCAATATTAAGATGTCTGAGGTTGAGTTCGTCGGACAAACGAAGGATCAGCTCGGCAGTTCATCGGCAAGAAGTGTTGTCGATGCGATTGTGTCGGATAAAATGCAGGTCTTCTTGGAAGAGAATCCGCAGGTTGCACAAATGCTGCTTAAGAAATCCGTTCAAGCTTCAAAGGCCCGTGAGGCGGCGCGCAAAGCACGCGAAGAAATCCGCAGCGGCAAGAAGAAGAGTGAAAGCTCCAACCTTAACGGAAAATTGACACCTGCGCAGTCGAAGGATTATACGCGTAATGAGTTATTTATTGTCGAAGGTGACTCAGCAGGCGGATCAGCCAAGCAGGGGCGTGACTCGAAGCATCAAGCGATTTTGCCGCTTAAAGGTAAGCCAATGAACCCGGAGAAGGCTAAATTGTTTGATATTCTCAAAAACGATGAATATAAAGCGATTATTGCTGCGATAGGCGCCGGTATCGGCCCGGAATTCGACGCGGAATCGTGTAACTATAATAAAATTATCATTATGACGGATGCCGATACAGACGGCGCTCACATTCAAGTGCTGCTTCTCACTTTCTTTTATCGCTATATGAAGCCGCTTATTGATTTGGGCCGCGTCTTTATCGCTCAGCCTCCGCTGTATAAGATTACCCGCAAGACAGGAAAGCTTGAGACAGTCCGGTATGCCTGGACGGATGATCAGCTGCAGAATTACCTGAAGGAATTCGGCAAGCAGTTCGAACTGCAGCGTTACAAAGGACTTGGCGAGATGAATCCTGATCAGCTGTGGGAAACGACGATGAATCCGGATTCGAGATCGTTGCTGCAGGTTCAGATTGAGGATGCAGCCAAAGCCGAACGCCGCGTATCCACATTGATGGGTGACAAAGTCGACCCCCGTAAACGCTGGATTATCGAAAATGTTGATTTCACTGAATATGAAGAGTAAATGACGGGGGAAACCTCGGAGACACTAAAATTAAGACTATGCTTTCGAAGTGAGTTTTCGTCTTAAATCACCATAATCATGGTGATTAAGCAAAGCCACGACGAAAACTTAAGACTATGCTTTCGAAGTGAGTTTTCGTCTTAAATCACCATAATCATGGTGATTTAAGCAAAGCCACGACGAAAACTTTTAGGAGAGAAAAGAATGAGCATCCTGGAACAGTTTTTGCCTGCGTTTTTGGAAGAGGTCGTCGGGGACCGATTTGGACGCTATTCCAAATACATCATTCAGGATCGTGCCATCCCTGATGTTCGTGACGGCTTGAAGCCGGTGCAAAGACGTATTCTTTACGCCATGTATGACTCTGGCAACACGCCTGATAAAGGCTACCGTAAATCAGCAAAAACCGTCGGTGATGTCATGGGTAACTATCATCCGCATGGTGATGCTTCGATTTATGACGGAATGGTCCGTATGGCACAGCCTTGGAAGATGGGACATATGCTTGTGGACGGTCACGGCAACTGGGGTTCTGTTGATGATGATCCGCCGGCTGCAATGCGATATACGGAGGCACGTTTGTCCTCCATCGCCATGGAGCTGCTTCGCGATATCGAGAAACGTACGGTTCTGTTCAAAGATAACTTCGATAATACAACCAAAGAACCGGTTGTGCTGCCATCCCGTTATCCGAATTTATTAGTGAATGGCGTCAGCGGGATTTCGGCTGGTTTTGCTACTGAGATTCCCCCGCATAATTTAAGGGAAGTCATTAATGCCTGTATCGCCCTAATGGAAAAGCCTGACCTTGAGCTTGAGCAGCTCATGACGGTTATCAAAGGGCCGGATTTTCCGACTGGCGGCCTGATTATGGGAGAGGACGGGATTCGAGACGCTTACCAGACAGGTAAAGGGCGAATCTATCTTCGTTCCAAAACTATGATCGAGGATATGAAGGGCGGCCGTCAGCAGCTTGTTATTACGGAGATTCCCTATCAAGTCGTCAAATCGCGGCTGGTTACTGCGATGGAGAATATTCGTATTGAGAAGAAGGTTGAAGGGATTGCGGAGGTTCGTGATGAGAGCGGCCGGAATGGAATGCGAATCGTTGTCGAGTTTAAGAAAGATGCGGACGCGCAGGGTATTCTTGCTTATTTGCTCAAGAAAACGGATCTGCAGGTCGTGTATAACTTCAATATGGTGGCCATTGTCAATAAAGCCCCCAAGCAATTAGGTCTGAAAGAGATTCTAACCGCCTACGTTGCCCATCAGAGGGAAGTGGTTACCCATCGCACCCAATACGATCTGGATAAAGCCGAAGACCGTGCACATGTGCTGGAGGGGCTTGCAAAAGCACTTAACCTGCTCGATGAAATTATTGCGACGATTAAAGGCTCCAAGAACCGTCAAGATGCGCAAAATAATCTCGTATCGAAGTTTACTTTTACCGAGCGTCAAGCGGATGCTATCCTAACTTTACAATTGTACCGGTTAACGAATCTGGAAATTACTTCGATTGAGAAGGAATTGAAAGATATTCAGAAAAAGATCGCGGCTTATCGGGCTATTCTCGGCAGCGAGAAGAAACTGATCGCCGTGATCAAGGAAGAGCTCTCTGAGATTCGCGATAAATTCGGCATCGACCGCCGCTCTGACATTCAAGGAGAAGTGGAAGAGCTAAAGGTCAATCTGGAGGTTATCGTTCCAGCAGAGGATGTATTTGTAACGCTCAGTCAAGAGGGCTATATCAAGCGCACCTCGAAACTGTCCTTTACCCGCTCCGGCGGTGAACTGGGCAGCGCAGGCGTGAAGGAAGGCGATGTGATTCGCACCCTGCTGGATGTGAACACCATTGACCAACTGCTTCTGTTCACTCGCAAAGGTCAATATTATCCATTGCCTGTCCACCTAATTCCGGAATTTAAATGGAAAGACACTGGAACCGCAGTGGTTAATGTTGTGCCGATTCCGAAGGATGACAGCATTATCAGCATCATTACGGTTAAAGACTTCGAAGAAGCAAACCGTTCACTCGTCTTTGTAAGCAAGCGCGGCCAAGTCAAACGGACGGATCTGAAGGAATACAATTCCTCACGTTCGACGGGAATGGCAGCTGTTAAGCTTGCGGAGGGGGATGAAGTGATTCGAGTCGTGATCAGCGATGGAACCAAAGAACTGCTTCTCGTCAGCAAGGATGGCATGAGCATTCGATTCATGGAAAGTGAAGTGAATGGAATGGGCCGTGTAGCCGCCGGTGTACGCGGAATGCAGCTGAAGGAAAACGATGAGATCGTTGCTGCGGAATGGGTATCGGGCGACGAAGGGGAAGTACTCGTTATTACCGAGCTTGGCTTTGCCAAAAGGTCGCTGCTGCTTGATTACCCGATCCAAGGCCGGGGCGGCAAAGGGGTTGTTACCTTTGAATTTAAAGAGGGTAAACGAGTCCGCTCGAACGGAGAAAGACTAATCGGTGCTTTACACTGTAAGGAAGAGCGCGAATTGATGCTCGTAACCGTGTCAGGTGCACAAAGCACGGTTACAACAGAAAAAGCACCGGTAGACGATCGCAAATCGACAGGGCGAGCTATTGTCACTGTAGATAAAAAAGATCTGCTGGCAAGAATCTTTCCTAAAGCAGACAAGTAACGGATGGTAAGTTGCAATCCGTTAGTCAAACGGTTGATGCGGCGGGTCGATATTTTCGATTAACTGCAAAACAAGATCAAGCACAACCCACAGTGGAGCCGGTTCATCAAGCCGATCTAACCACTGTGGGTCTTTTGCTATCCCTGACTTTATCAGCTTGTGCATCAGTTCCAGTTTACGGTCGTCCATGATAATCACACTCCACGGGTTTTATTTTCCGAGCCGGTCTAACAGCTTATAGGCTTATGTTATGTCTAACCCTGTCAATTGGTTCTCTTTCCTAGCGACTAGTAGGACAAAATATTAACTGCATTAATCTTTTATTCGACATTTTGGAATGATATAATAGAGATAAGAGAAAACCGGACGAAAGAGGGTGAGCGTTATCGTATCCGCGGAGTTTACCCAATTGTGGATGAAGATGACGAAGGACTGGAAGACGCATTTGGAGGAAGAGCTGGCGCCTGGATTAACAGAAGGACAGCTGGGTGTCCTTGAACTGCTTTTACAGCTTCAACCGATGAAACCTTCAGATCTGCTCGTATTTCTTGCTACAACGCCTGCTGCAATTACGACTTTATTGGATCGTATGGAACGAGGTGGTTTAGTTGTGCGAAATCGCGATAAGAACGACCGGCGAATTGTATGGGTGACGGTAACGGAGAAGGGGGAAGCTGAAGCCAAGCGCGGCATCGCCATTCGAGAAGCCTTAATCGACGGTGCGCTTGATCGGATCTCTACTCATAATCAACAGCTGCTCGTTTATCTGCTGGGAAAAGTAGCTAATGCATAGAATTAATTGTCGCCCTTACGTGATCGCAGCGTAAGGGCGTTTATTTATTGAATACTATCTTTCAGGGTGTAAGGCTGCTGTGACATCGAGGCGAATCGTTTTGCTAGAATGTCCAGGTTTGTCTTCAATGCCTCGTAATCGGCATTCGTTAATCCTTCTTGATTATGATGAAGAAGTGTCTGCTCGACCGGAATGATAACATAATGATTGACACCGCTTTGTTTCGTGCGCTTTACCCAGGTAGGAATAGGCTCGACATCACCAATTGTAGTGATTCCTTTGCTTACATTCTTCTGGATATGAACCTTGAAAATGACCCCGTAGTCCTTGGTATCTCCGCGTTGATTAGAAATGAAATTACCCATCGAATAAATAATTAAACCGCGCCTTATTGTACCGTCTTCTCTGACAGCTTCAACCGTTTCATAGGGCTGAACGACATGGGGATGCGAGCCGGCAATAATATCCGCCCCAGCAGCAATTAGCTTTCGGGCTAATGCTGTCTGCGTATTATTCGGCACGGTTTGATACTCCGTTCCAAAATGAAGGGACACCGTTATAAAGTCAACACCGGCTGCCCGCAATCGTTTAATATCTCGAATGATTGCACTCTCGTCTATAAGCGATACGGTGTAGGGTTTATTCGCAGGGAGCGGGATGCCGTTCGTTCCGTACGTGTAGGCGAGCAGTCCCATACGGATTCCCTTGCGTTCAACAATCGTAATGGCATCTGCTTCCGATTGCGAGCGGGCGGTTCCTTTTACGGCGAAGCCCAGCTTCTGCAGTTTCTCGAGTGTAAGCTCGACACCCTTGGCTCCCCGATCCAGTGCGTGGTTATTAGCATTGGTAACGACCGTAAAGCCTGCATATTTCAAGGCATCCGCAAGCTCTGAAGGGGCATTGAAGCGCGGGAACCCGGAATAACCCAGAGCTTTTCCGCCGATCGGTGTTTCCAAATTTACTAGTGACCAGTCGGCTTGCTTCAGAATCGGTTGAACCTGCTCGAAGAAGGGATTGAAATTATATTTCTTCGTCTTCGAGTCGTACGCCCCTGGAAGCTGGGGCATATGCATCATTACGTCTCCTGCGGCCATCCAGACGGCATCCGTGATCTCATCAGGAGGGGCATCCGGATTACTTGTTTCATTCGAAGCCTCATTATTCGAATCTGGAGGATTATCTTGATTGGTATTCCCATCGGCAGAATCGTTGCCCTGTGAGTCGTTAGCCGTTGGAGACCTGTCAGGTTTTGAAGAGAACTCCGTACAGCCAGAGAGAAGTAAGGCAATGAATAAAGTTAGACCTATTACCCGTATCATTCTCATCTGCCGTATCCTTCTGAGGGCACGATATGAAGAGCGTTGGTATAATCGGCGTCACTGAATTTTGCCCATTGCCCATGATGAGGAGGGCGGGAGAGGAAGGTCATCCATTCTTTCGTAACGGGATGGGATACCCCGATGGAAGCGGACCACAGCGCAATATCCTGTTCACCCTCCGGGGCAGGAGCCCCATATTTACGGTCATAGAATAACGGGCAGCCAATGGCTGACATCTGAGCCCGGATTTGATGAGATCTTCCGGTTACGAGCTTCACGGCAACAAGGGAACAATCGCGGTGTTTGGCAACAACTGCATAATCCAATATTGCTTCTTTAGCATCATTTACAGGACGGTTAGATACATGTACGGTATTTCGTGCAGCATCCTTGCTCAAATAGTGCCGCAGACGGCCTGAGGAGGCTGCTGGAGCGCCGTGAACCACAGCGACATAGATCTTATCAAACTGCCTGCTGCGAACGGACTCCGATAAACGTGAAGCTGCTTTGGAGGTTTTAGCGAATAACATCGCTCCTCCAACAGGACGGTCCAAGCGATGAACAAGCCCGACATAGACATTGCCAGGCTTGTCGTACCGGATTTTCAAGTCTTCCTTAAGCAGCGTAACCATATCGGGCTCTCCGGTGTCATCAGCCTGGGACAGGATGCCAGGCTGTTTAACGACGGCAAGTAAATGGTTGTCTTCGTATAGGATCGGGAGAATAGAAGAGGGCGATGAATGAGAATCGCCTGCCATCCTATTCAGCCTCCCAACGGCCTAATATTCCGCAAGGGAGTGTTAATCCGGTTGCTGTAATCGGCAGACCGATCTCTCCGCAGTGTATAGAGCCTCCAAATTTGCGGCCCATCGTCATATGGAGCATGTTATGAAGCACGGTAGGCGAAATTCCGCTTGTGTAAGAGTTGACGAGCATAAAAAGCGGATCCGGTGATAGAACGCTTAAGCAGGATTCAATAAATGGATACAGGTTCTCTTCCAGCTTCCACATCTCTCCATTAGGCCCGCGGCCATAGGAAGGCGGATCCATGATGATGGCGTCATACTGCTTGCCTCGGCGCTCTTCGCGCTGCACGAATTTGAAGACATCATCAATGATGTAGCGGATAGGGTTGCTCTCGAGCCCGGATAGCTGGGCATTTTCCTTTGCCCATTGCACCATACCTTTGGCCGCATCCACATGGCAAACCTCAGCGCCTGCTGCTGCAGCTGCGAGCGTTGCTCCGCCGGTATAAGCGAATAGGTTGAGCACCCGGATCGGCCGGCCGGCTTGTCTAATCTTGTTCATCATCCAGCTCCAGTTAACAGCCTGCTCCGGAAATAATCCGGTGTGCTTGAAGCTGGTTGGCCGAATGTGGAATTTCAATTCCCCGTAGGTGACGGTCCAGCGATCAGGCATCTTCGTGCGGAATTCCCATTCACCGCCGCCAGAGGAGCTGCGGTGGTAATGGCCATCGGCGGTTGTCCAGCGGTCATTTTGCCCCGTGTTCGGCCAGATGACCTGAGGGTCCGGCCTTCTAAGTACGAAACGGCCCCATCTTTCTAATTTCTCTCCGTCTCCCGTATCCAGCAATTCATAGTCTTTCCATTGATCAGCGTTGTACATTTCCAGTTCCTTCCTTGATGTTGAATTTATAGCCGATACCGCGAACCGTTACGATAAAGATCGGATTGGTCGGATCAGGCTCGATTTTTTTGCGCAAATTGCTAATGTGAACCATAAGTGTGCGCGTATCTCCCATACTGTCATGACCCCAAACGATTGTATACAGATCATCCAGAGCAAAAGCGCGGTTTGGCGACTTGGCGAGCCTTACAAGAAGTTCGAATTCTTTCGTCGATAAGAAAACTTCCTTCTCCCCCACGTGGACAGTCCGACCTGGCAAATCAATGACGAGGCCGTCAAAGCGCAGTACTTCATCATGCTCGCGAGCGGCAAGGTTTTGCCGGTTCACGGATTGTCTGCGCAGATGCGCTTTGACCCGTGCCACAAGCTGGCTTGGGCTGAACGGTTTGGTCATATAATCGTCGCCGCCTACCGCCAATCCGTGTATAATGTCGATATCGTCGCTTTTACAGCTTATGAACAATATGGGAACATTGGAAATGGTTCGGATTTGCCTGCATACTTCAAAGCCGTCTATACTTTTAAGTGAAATATCCAAAAGGATCATATCTGGCTGCAGCTCGCGCGCCAGCTTGATGGCATCCTCGCCATTATCTGTTGAATGGACGACGAAGCCGTCCCTTTCCATATAAAGCGTTATAAGCTCGGTAATGTCTGACTCATCATCCACGACCAATATTTTGCTCCCGCTCATCTCTATGCCTCCTCTTCCTCGAACTATTATAGCGAATGGAGGGAGTGCTGAGCAATCCACGTTTTTGCAGGAGGGATTTATATTCAACGTTTGCTTGCCATCATACTCCTTGCCTTAGTATGTTCACTTCTATTAACCAGCTGTACAGCCGAGCCGGAAAGCCCTAAACCGAAAGCCGTGCATGGGGTGCTGGATCTTCGGGGCTGGTCCTTTTATAAGCAGGGAGAACTGCCGCTAACCGGCGAATGGGCGTTTTACGGGAAGCAGCTGCTCATGCCGGAGGATATAAGTCCATCCATGAACAGCAGCTTTGTCAGGGTACCGCGGTCCTGGAACAGTTATCCCGCAAGCTTTGGATTCAAAGATGGGCGAGGTTATGCGACTTACCGTTTAACCGTCTATATTCACCCGATGGACAGAGTGCTTGCGCTCCGGGTTCCTAATATCTTCAGCGCTTATAAGCTGTGGGTTAACGGGAAAATGGTAGCTTCTGCTGGAACAGTCGGCACAAGCCGGGCATCAACTAAACCTGAGCAATACCCGCGCATCGTTTCCTTTGACGGTCAAACGGACAAGCTGGATATTGTGATCCAAATATCCAATTTTCAACATCGCAAAGGCGGGATATGGGTTGATTTTAAGCTGGGGGACAGCAACCGAATCGTTACCTCCCAAATGAAAGCGACTGCGCAGGATATGGTCATATTGGGCAGTTTAGTGATCATTGGCGTGTATCATATCGGCTTATACGCATTTAGACGACAGGAAAGGTTCACACTGAACTTCGGTTTGTTATGTTTATTTGTGGCTGCCAGAGCGGGCGTCACAGGTGATTCTTATCTGGTGCAATTATTCCCCATTTCATGGGAAGCCGCATTGAAGATTGAATATATTTCATTCTCGCTAAGCGCGGTTACAGGCTTCTTATATGTGTACAGATTGTTTCCTTCGCTTGGATCAAAACGATTAGCACGGGTGGTTATTGCCATTGGCCTGCTGCTCTGCCTATTCGTACTGATCAGCCCGGCAATTGCTTATTCCAAAATGCTGCCGCTGTTTCAGATTTTTGTACTCGGCGTCTGTCTGCACGCGCTGTTTATTCTGATTAAAGCACAATTTCAAAAGCGGGAGGGCTCAACCTTCGTACTTACAGGGGTGGCAGTATTCGTCATAACGGTGATGAATGACATGCTTTTCTATAATGAATGGCTCGTAACCTATCAATTAGTTCCGCTTGGTCTGTTCTTCTTCATGCTGATGCAGTCCTTCATTATTTCTACCCGCTTCTCGGCCGCGCTTCGAAGGGTCGAACAGGTATCTGATGAATTACGCGAGCTGAATACCCATTTGGAGGAGAGAATTGAAGAGCGGACCGATGCATTAAGCCGAACGAATGCAACATTGAAGCAGAGAAACCGTGATCTGGGTAAGATGGAGACATCCAGGAGGCATTTGATGACGAATATTTCCCATGATCTTAGGACTCCGATTACACTTCTTCAGGGGTATTTGGAAGCTATTCAAGATGGAGTGGTTAAGACAGAGGAACAGAGGCAGAAGTATGTGCGCATGATGCTTGGCAAGGTTGGCGGGCTTAACCGGCTTATTCATGATTTATTTGAGCTTTCCAAGCTGGAAGCGGGCCAGCTTCGTTTCGATTATCTCAATGTACCGCTTGATGAGTGGATTGCACAAATTCAAGCACAATATGAAATTGATGTGCGCAGTGCCGGTCTGAACTTTTCATGTGCGTATGACTATGCCGGTCAAACTGCTTCATATCAGTTGCATCCGGAGCAAATCCTGCTTCATCTGGACTTGCCGAGAATGGATCAGGTGATGGGCAATATCATTTACAACGCCATTAAACATACATCGGCAGGAGGCAATATTAAGGTTCTTTTTTATTATGATGTCGATACGAGCAGGGTCATTATTAGTGTTTCTGATACGGGCAGCGGGATTGAGAAGGAGCATCTTCCATATATTTTCGATCGGTTCTACAAAAAAGAAATTTCACGAAATTCATCTGATGGCGGGAGCGGGTTGGGCCTGGCAATTGCCAAAGAAATTGTTGAAGGCCATGAGGGAACAATAGGGGCAGAAAGTATGCCAAACAAAGGGACTATAATCTGGATAGCGCTTCCAGTTAGAAGTATGCAGAATTAGTCCGCTTGTCTGATAACGGCCATCATACGATCTATCGATTGTTTGCGCTTTTCTTGATCCATACTGTTCAGAATGCGGATGATTTCAATAGCTTCAGGTGTAACCTGCGTTTCCGGCTTTACAGGTTCCCCTCCGATAATGTAGTCTAATGAAACGTTAAACAAAACAGCCAGTTTCTTCAACGTTTCATAGACGGGCTGACGATTGTTAATTTCATAGTGGCTGTAGGCGGAACGGGTAACACCGATCTGCCTGGCAACATCTTCTTGAGAAAGGCTTTTACGCAGACGCAGTTCTCTCAAACGGTCTCCCATCGTCATGTTAATAGCTCCTTACGTGAATACTGAACATCTAGTCCTAGTACGAGCGGGTTCCGTATTACTCTACTACTAGTAATTTATGATACAAAGTGTATCATTGTCAAGTGCAGGATATGAATTTTGTTAGATAAATAGGGTAAAAGGCTTGATTTTATCCAAAATAAGTTTAACTCTTGTAAATGATAAGGTGAAGGCGTACAATAGGAGAAGATAAGGTTGTACGTACAAGTGGAAGAAGCGAATGTGCTTGTTATGTGGAGTTTTATTGCATTTATTCATTTCTCTATATAGCAGTATAATTGAAGCTTTGTTGATTTGTTCGTACAAGTGAATGAATAAGGAGGAGAATTTATTGCTGTCCATAAAAAAATATCAATTTTGGTTTGTAACGGGAAGCCAGCATTTGTATGGTCCTGAGACGCTGCTCGAAGTAGCGGATCATTCACGTATCATTACAGAGGGATTAGATCGTGATGAGGCCATTCCTTTTGAAGTGGTCTTTAAACCTGTACTTACAACTCCGGAGGAGATTTACAAGCTTTGCTCGGAAGCGAATGCGGATGAGAACTGCGCAGGACTAATTACGTGGATGCATACCTTCTCTCCTGCAAAAATGTGGATCGCCGGTCTGTCTGAGCTGCGTAAACCGCTTCTGCATCTTCATACACAATTTAATCGTGATATTCCTTGGGATTCTATCGATATGGATTTTATGAATACGAATCAATCGGCACATGGCGATCGTGAATATGGATTCATTGGGGCGCGAATGGGTATTGCCCGTAAAGTTGTCGTCGGTTACTGGGAGGATCAGGAAGTGCGCGGATGCATTGCCGGTTGGATGCGGACGGCTGTCGCCTTTTCAGAAGGGCGCTCGCTGAAGGTTGCAAGATTCGGCGATAACATGCGTCAAGTAGCCGTGACAGAAGGCGATAAAGTCGAAGCGCAAATCAAATTCGGCTGGTCCATCAACGGCTATGGCGTAGGCGACCTTGTCGCGCGGATTTCCGAAATTACCGAAGAGCAGGTCAATGCGCTGACAGATGAATATGAATCCGTCTATGACATTTCGGCAGAAACGCGCAATACGCCTGAATTGTGGGAAGCGATTCGGGAGCAAGCCCGCATCGAGATCGGTATGAAGTCGTTTCTTGAAGAAGGCGGATTCACCGCATTCACGACCTCGTTCGAAGATCTGCATGGCTTGAAACAGCTTCCTGGTCTTGCCGTACAGCGTCTGATGGAAGCCGGTTACGGATTCGGCGGTGAAGGTGATTGGAAGACAGCCGCATTGACGCGCGTTATGAAGACGATCGCCGGTAATAAAGGAACGTCGTTCATGGAAGATTACACGTATCATTTTGAACCAGGAAATGAGCTGGTCCTCGGTTCGCACATGCTCGAGATTTGCCCGACTATCGCTGTTGACCGTCCGCGCCTGGAAGTACATCCACTCGGTATTGGCGGTAAAGCTGATCCTGCCCGCATGGTTTTCAATGGACGAGGCGGTCTTGCATTGAATGCTTCGATCATCGATCTGGGACACCGTTTCCGTCTGATTATCAACGTAGTGGATGCAGTGCAGCCGGAGCAAGCGATGCCAAAGCTTCCGGTGGCACGCGTGCTGTGGAAGCCGCAACCATCATTGAAAGATGGAGCTGAGGCATGGATTCACGCCGGCGGCGCCCATCACACCGTATTCTCCTACGAGGTGAGCGTGGATCAACTGGTGGATTGGGCTGAAATGACCGGTATCGAATGTGTTATCATTGATAATTCGACCAACAATCGCTCGCTTCGTAATGAGCTTCGTCTGAACGACATGTATTGGCGTCTTCGATAGGAGCATCTGGATTAATTTGCAGCGAATGCAAGGAATGAAATGCACTGGCTTCTTGATAAGCGTCCCTATGGGGCGCTTTTTTGTTGTGAGCTGCTGAATGCTGAAGTTCTCATCATGGTGCAGGAAAAGGTTGGGGCTTTATCGAATATAGGGATGATGCTATGTAAATGCAGCAAAACGAATATTATCCGGTGAGGAATGGAGTCTACGAATCAAATGAAAATTTCGGATAGCGATCTGTTCTTTCGATTACACACAGCTTCAGATTCTCACAGGATAGTAAGCATGATTAACCGCGACCCCAACCACTTATTAAACGGCATCGGTGTCACCGAGTTTGAACAGGATTTGGATGAGCCGAATGGAAGAATACGTGAACACACATTTGTTGTTGAGCTTGGGCAAGTTACTGCCGGGTACTTCTCACTATGCTTTGTTGAACGAAGCTCGCATACCGACGTCTACTGCTTTGGGACAGTGGATATGGATTGGAGGCGGCGGGGGATTGGAACGGCCATCTTCAAGTTCATTTTCAAACGGCTGCAAGGGATCGCCAATCAAGAAGCAAGTCCTGTTCACTTCTGTCATCGTGCGGTTTCGCTAATTGCAGGAGAAACCGCTTGCGGGGTCGATTTTGGAATGAAGGAACAAAGTACCTTGGAGATACTCTGTCTGAAAAACAGATCTGATCTAAACGACATTAACCGGTCTGCTCCATTTCAATTTCGTTCTCCGGCACTAGCGGACGCAGAAGTTTGGGCTGATATTTATAACGATGCATTCGGCGGTAACAAGCGTGCAGAAAGTGTCATACACGAATTCCAGAGTGCAAGCTTCAATCCTGACCTGTATCTCCTAGGCATGAATAATAGCGGAGAGCCGATTGGATTAGTCTCGTCATTACTTAGAGGGACTGGGGCACGGATACCAACCCTGGCTGTTAGGCGTGATTGGCAAAGACAAGGTGCCGGAAAAGCGTTATTATCTGAAATTCTGCGTCGTTTACAGCATACGGCAGTCGACTATATCCGGTTAAGCGTAGAAAGCACCAACAAATCAGCCAAGACGCTCTACTTCAAAAACGGTTTCCAGCCAGAATATAATCGGATCAATTATGCTGCTGTATGTTTACCTGATTAATTCAGATACTTCTTCCTGTAATTGGACAACGCCAGAAGCGGCCAGATTAGTGAATAGCTGTCGTAGCGTGTATACATATGCCCCGGCAGCGCGGCTCCGGTTGGATAAAAGGAAGCGATTTCTGCCGTAAACTGCTGCTCGAGCAGAAACTGAACGGCGCTGTTCATGTGCTTACATGGAGAATCGGATACGGAGATTAGAGCATCCAGTGCCCAAGCAGTCTGCGAAAGCGTTGAGGCCGTGAGCGGGATAAACGCTTTTGCTTTGTCACTGAAGCAGGATTCGCCAAAGCCGCCGTCTTCATTTTGTATTTGGAGCAGCCATTCCTTTGCTTTCATGATGGGAGCGGAATCTGGAGGCTCACCAACAGCGCTCAAACCGGTTAAAGCCGCCCATGTGCCGTAAATATAACAGATCCCCCAGCGTCCATACCAAGAGCCGTTGTCCTCTTGATGCTGATATAGCCATTGTACGGCCCGCTTGATGAAAAGAAGGTTGTTCTTCAAGCCAAGCATGCCCCCTGCATATTCAAGTGTTCGTCCGGTCAAATCGGCTATAGAAGGATCCGTTGCCGCGTCGTCTGCACCGTCAAGCGGAAGCCAGCTGATGAAACGATGGTTGTTGTTGCGCTCAAATGCCGCCCAGCCGCCGTCGCTGTTTTGCATGGCCAACAGCCATTGCAGGCCTTTGTTTGAAGCTTCTCTGTAGGAAGGGAGATGACGTAATCCATAGATAGCACGAAGCGCGGCGGTCGTATCGTCAATATCTGGATTGATATGATTCACATGAGAGAAGCCCCACCCGCCCGGAACCGGATTCTGAACCTGCAGCTGCCAATCCCCCAGCTTCGAATGCTGCTTTGATAGCAGATATTGACCTGCTTGAGTGATGGAAGGGTTCAAGGCATTCAAGCCAGCTGATTGCAGGGCGTGACTGATAAGGCTGGTATCCCACACGGTCGAAGTTGTATTTTGCAGGGTGATACGGTTACCATCCAGATCCGTCATAACCATCGACTCCAGCCCTTGTACGGCCTTCTTAATCACCTCGTGGTCAGCTGCATAGCCAATAGCTCGAAGCGCATGAATCATAAGCACGGTAGCACTCGCAAAACTGTACAGCGTGCCATCCGGTTCAATACGGTCCAGCATGTACTGCTCGGCATGCCGCGTTGCGGCTGTGTTCGCCTGCCCCGGAAGCTTCATAACGGACTGTGTCCACGTCTTAATGGCAGCGAGGATACGCGGATTGAAATGCCGTTCCCAGCCAGGCTCCAAACGATCATGAGCCGGATTGGATAGCAGCAGCGATTGTTCCGGGGAGAGCGGGGATGAACCAAATGCCGGTTTTCTGTCGGCGAGGATAAGCATGGGAGCCATGTGTGCGCGGGCGTAGCCGGAGAATTGAAAAAAATGGACGGGAGACGAAGTCGGCAGCATCATGAAGGCTAAGGGAACCGGGAACCACCGCGGCCATTCGTATTCGCCGATTACGGCCAACAAGAATTTGGTCAGCAGACTATTAACCCGTGAGATCCCGCCAAGCTGCATGATGATCGATCTGGCCCGGACCATAGAAGCTTCAGAAGCAGAAACCCCTGCATATAACAAGGCAAAATAGCTCTCCACAGTAGCACATAAATTAGGTGCATGCTCATCGGGATACACCCGCCAGCCGCCGTCGGAATGCTGTTTCGCCTGAATGCGATGACATAACGCATCTATGAGTTTATGGTTCTCATAACCTAGTGTTTGCAGCAGCATGATGACCGCCGCGTCCATGGTTGTTCCATATTCAATAAATCCAAAGCGCCATGTACCGTCGGCGGACTGTGTGTTTATGAAATGATAAACCAGCTTGTCGATTCCATGTTGAACATTCACTTGTCAATCACCTCATTAGCATGAGTTGCCCGACTAAAGTCGGGGGTCAAACAGTGCCCAGGGCGGAGTACACAAAGCTGATCTATCGGTTAAACTGAACCTAGAAGAGTCCAAATTGTAAAGGAGGCCGCAGGTTATGAATCCTTATCCGTATTCGTACAAAGTGCGTAAAAGCAAAGCGTTAACCGTACTGCTGTCCATGATATTTCCAGGTGCCGGACATTTATACTTAGGACTTATGCCAAGAGGGCTTGCGTTCATGCTAACGTTTATCCTGAATATCGTTATGATCGTGTTTGCAGCTCAAGGGAATTTTCCATTCCACATGGCTCTGGTCACTTTCGTCGCTCTGCTGCTGCCGGTTACGTATCTGCTCAATATCTTTGACGGCTTGCAGCAAGCCAACCAAAATCATGCAAGCACGCAAAGCTTCGATGGGGCAGAAGAAATGAATCCTTTCATGAATTAATGCGAATGAGGAAAAGAAAGAAAACCAGTTCGGGCGAATGTCCTCGAACTGGTTTTTGCCGTTTTTCTCACGAAAGCGGCCAATTAGGAGGAACTTACGTTTATAATAAAATAAGCGGTAAATTTCAAAATAAATGATTCCGGCTGGAAAAGGAGCATACCATGACCCTTTATTTTGCATTGCTGCGCGGCATTAATGTCAGCGGTCATAACATGATTAAGATGACGGAGTTAAAACGGATGTTCGAGGAGATGGGGTTTGCTCGCGTACAAACGTATATCAACAGCGGGAATGTGCTGTTTGAATCAGAGGAAGAGGGGGAATCGCTTGAAGCTAGGATTGAGCAGGAGATCAGCAGCGTCTTTGGCTTAACCATTTCCGTTATGGTAAGATCCGAATCCGAATGGAAAACGATAACTGCGACATGTCCGTTTTCGCCGGAGACGCTGATCGACAAACAAAGCATACATTTGACTTTATTGAAGAAAGCACCAACGCAGGAAGAGCTGGATCGGTTACCGGATATTGAGCTTGAAGGCGATGAATATTTGATCGATGGCAGAGAAATCTATGTGCTTTACAGAAGAAGCAGTTTAGATTCCAAATTAACGAAGAAGTTTCAAAAGCTTGTGCCTGCTACTTCACGCAACTGGAAAACAGTTATTAAGCTTGCCGAAATGGCAAAAGCGTTGGAAACCAAAGAATAACCCTGGATAAGGACAGCGTTTATTCGGCCAGTATACATACTTAATTAAAGAAAGGCGGCATGTTGATGAAGCAGGCCAGAACGATTATGATTCAGGGAACCGCTTCGGACGTAGGAAAAAGCGTCCTGACGACGGCGCTTTGCCGGATTTTCAAGCAGGATGGTTGGAAGGTCGCCCCTTATAAATCACAAAATATGGCTTTGAATTCCTATGTGACGGTTGACGGTAAAGAAATCGGGCGCGCGCAAGGCGTGCAAGCGGAAGCATGCGGTATTATTGCAACGACAGATATGAATCCCATTTTAATAAAGCCAACCCGTGAGATGAGCGCGCAGATTGTGGTGCACGGCGAACCGCATGAGGAAATGAGTGCGCGCCGTTACAGGGAAGCGTATTTGCCGCTTGCCGCGGAGATTGTCAAAGATGCCCTGAATCGTCTTCGGGCTGAATATGAGCTTGTAGTCATGGAAGGGGCGGGAAGTCCCGCGGAGATTAATCTCAAGAGCCGAGATATCGTTAACATGCGGGTGGCCGGGTGGGCGGATTCTCCAGTGCTGCTCGTTGCCGATATCGACAAGGGAGGCGTATTTGCCGCTATTGTCGGCACTTTAGAGCTTCTAGAAGAGCATGAACGTAAACGGGTTCAAGGATTTATTATTAATAAGTTCCGAGGGGATGTCAGTTTGCTTCAGCCTGGCCTTGATTGGCTGGAACAGCGAACAGGTATACCGGTGCTCGGAGTCATTCCGTACGTGGCGCAAATCGGCATTGAAGCTGAGGATTCGGTTGTGCTTGATCATCTGCAAAGCGACGAGGTTATTCAGAATGGCCTTGATATCGCGGTGATTCGATTTCCGCGTATTTCCAACTTTACTGATTTCGACCCGGTTGCTGCAGAACCGGATGTTTCCCTTCGTTATGTGCAGAGCTTGAAACAGCTGAAGCAGCCGGATGTGGTCATTCTTCCCGGTTCCAAAAACACCTTGGAAGATCTGGCCTACTTACAGCAGTCAGGCCTAGCTGAGGCCATCCAAAAGCTTGTTTCAAACGGCTGCCGCCTTGTTGGCATATGCGGTGGCTATCAGATGTTAGGCCGAAGTCTCAGTGATCCGTTTCAGGTGGAATCCGAGCAAGGTGCCGTTAGCGGGTTGGATTTCCTTCCTTTGTCTACTCTTTTTTATAAGGAAAAACGCACCGTTCGAGTTCTGGGACAGGTTATTGGCGATGCAGGGGCTTGGTCATCGTGGCAGGGGATTCCTGTTGATGGCTATGAAATCCATATGGGACAAACGATTAAGCTTGAGCCCGTGCACTCGTTATTTTCCCTCGGAGAAGGTATAGATGGTGCGATTTCCGAAAATGGGCAAGTGTGGGGGACCTACATCCACGGGATTTTTCACAATGATGAGTTTCGCAGAAGATGGCTGGATTCCGTGCGCAGCTTTAAGGGATTAGATCCCATTCTCTCGATTATACCGTTCCGCACTCGTCAAGCTGAGGCTTTTGACAAGCTGGCCGATCATGTCCGTAATCATCTGAATATGGATAAGCTGTATGAGATTATGGGGATAAGCGAGCTGGAAAGGGTTGAAGGCCGCTAATAGATGAAGGTGGAATTCCAGAGCTGAGCAAAGCGGAACGGAAAAAAACCAAGACATAAGATAAAGGCGCTGGAACTTAAGCTTCCGGCGCCTGCTTGTCTTTTATTATTTAAATGCCTTCACCATTATCGTAGTTGAACTGCCATTCAATTCCAAACTGGTCTTTTAAGTTGCCATAGCATTTGCTCCAGAAGGTTTCTTGCAGCTCCATGTTAACCTTGCCGCCTTCTTTCAGCTTGTGAAAATAAGATTTCATTTGATCCAAGTCGGTGCTGACTACGGAAAGGCTTATGTTATTTCCTTCAACGAAAGGCATGCCGGGGAAAACATCGGAGAACATGACATTGCTTCCATCAATGTTAAGCCGGGTGTGCATGACTAAATTTTTGGCTTCTTCCGGAAGAGGATAATTCGGGTCGGCAGGAGTTTCGCCAAAGGTCATAAAATGGGTTTTTTCTACCCCGAAAACTTGTTCATAAAACGCAACCGCTTCCCGACAATTCCCATTGAAGTTTACATAAATATCTACTGCCATTACCTTCACTCCTTCGTTTTGATTGGTAAAGTTTTCATTCAAATTGTACCATTTACTTGTCCATAATCAAATTTATTTACCAAACGATCAAATGGAAGGTTTATCGTTGTTTTCGATAAAAATTCGTTTCTGCAAGCAAAGACAACTAATCGGATAAGGCTTATATTAAGAGTTATCAATATTGGGGGTGGGAGCACAATGATCAACAGGAAGGTCATGTTTATAAGTCCGATGCAAGTTGAAACGGTGGAAGAGAACCTTATCTCTGCAGCCTTGAACGATAATGAAGTCGCAGTGAAATTGATTTATTCACTTATCAGCCCTGGAACAGAGCTTGCGATGCTGTCCGGCAAGGAAGATTGGGCTAAGCTTCCATTATGTCCTGGATATGCAAGTGTGAGTACAGTCGTTGAAGTGGGGAAAGCTGTAAGCGGTTTTCAAGCCGGAGATATCGTATTTCACTATGGCAGTCACTCTGAATATCAAGTTGTAACCGCCAGTCATGTCTTTATTAAAGTACCTGATCATCTGAATTTGAAGTGGGTTCCATTTACCCGCATGGCTACAGTTGCTATGACCTCGGTGCGTGTATCCGATATTGAAATCGGCGATTATGTAAGTGTGACCGGTCTTGGGCTTGTTGGAAATCTGGCTGCGCAATTGGCGCGCCTGCAGGGTGCCGCAGTTATCGGGGTTGATCTGTCAAAAGAACGAATCCGGACCGCCCATACATGCGGTGTGGATTACACGCTTCATGGCGGGGAAGAAAATGTTAAAGAAAAGATAGCGGCCATAACAAATGGAAAAGGCGTTTCCACCCATATTGAAGCTACCGGTGCAGCCCGTGTAGGGGTTGAGAGTCTGGAATGGATAGCAAAGTTAGGCGAGATTATTTTCTTAGGAAGCCCCCGTGGTGAATACAACGCAGATGTCACGGATATTTTAAACTACTGTCATCTTTATGGCCGGGGCTGTATTACGTTTAAGGGAGCGCATGAATGGCGGTACCCCGTTGAACCGAATGAGTTTGTTAAACATTCCTTGGTGAGAAATTCGAAGATTGTATTTGAACTTATGAAACAAAGCAGGCTTCAGATCGAACCTTTGATTAGTCATGTGATCAAGCCGGAGCAAGCGCAGGAGGCTTACGAGGGGCTGAGAGTCAATAAAGATCAGTATAACGGCGTATTGTTCGACTGGTCCTAGAATGCCGGCTCTTCACTGGTACAAATGCAAGCCTTTCCAATTCTCCCTTGAGAATCGGGACAGGCTTCAGGTATACTAAGAGGAAGATCTTCAGGGGTGTAATCGAGTTAGGAGAGTAATCAATGCATGAGTCATGGATACAAAGCATCTCGCCTTTCGTAAGGGCGGAGAGAATTATGCAATCCTCCTCCTTGGCCGGTGAATGGCTGGACCACGATCATGTTTATACCTATATCGAGCAAGGTGAAGCGGAGTTTTTTTTGAGCGGTGTTAAATACCTGGCCAAAGAAGGCGATGTTCTGCTGATGCATCCATTTATGCCGCATATCATACGATCCACTTCAACTCTTCCATTGATTCAATATATTTTTCATTTTGATTTGTATTTTGATGAAGAACGAAGCCGATTGAATTACACGACTGCAGCGATGTATAAGCAAACAGCAAAAGTGGAGAGGGAAATGAAGCTTGCCTCCATTTTTCCTGTTTCCCATATACAGGCAGCCGACAGAATTGAAGTGAAGAAGAGATTCCTGCTGATGCACCGGGCATTCCAGGAGAAAAGAGAGGGATATTCGTTACTGACGAAGTCCGTCTGTCTGGAATTGTTATACTTGTTTTTTAAAAATCAAAGCGATCAGAAAGCAATAGAAGGAAAAATGACGAAGGGATGGGCTTTCATCGAAAGAGCGGTCAATTATATCCATGAAAGCTATCCCGATCCTCAATTAAATAACGAATCCATCAGCCGGTCTGCCGGGGTGTCGACTAACCATCTATCTTACTTGTTCAAGCAGCAGCTTGGCATCTCGATCCATAAATATGTGACACATATCCGAATCGAGCAAGCAAAATGCAGAATCATGGAAGGAAAACATACCCTGACTGAGATTGCTGATACGGTCGGTTTCTCGAGTATTCATTTGTTCAGCCGGTCTTTCAAGGCTGCTGTCGGAATGACTCCCAGCAGGTTTGCGGCTTCGCAAGCTAGTCTGTTGAATGTGGATGATATTGCAAGGTGATGAAAAGACATTAACACTTCGTTAGTGTCTTTTTCCAATTAAACCCAGATGTTGATATGTGCAAATACCTTTATTGTATTCTTGCGGATTCAATTGGTAAGTATGGAATGGAGAAGCGTTTGACCAAGTGAATCGGGGAAATAACCTTATTGTTTTGATCAATTGGGTGACACAGAAACAATAATAAAGGCAGCCAGTTATTCTGGCTGCCCGTAATACGGCCTGCGGTCAGTAAAGTCTGCACCGCCGCTCCAAACACTCGTTTACTATGCCGCTCTCAGCGGGAGATAATGATGTAGTCGTATTATTTTTTTACTTTAACTCCCAAGGCTTGCGCGAGCTTGTTGAAAATTTCGGTATTTTCATAGATTCCTGTAAACAGCTCAGCGTTCTGACCCATTGCAGTAATGGGGATATCAACGGCTGTATGACCAGAGGTTGTCCAATCAACTACAAAGTTAAACTTGGAATTAGCAACGGCAAAAGGACCGTCTTCCTTGGAAATTCCATCGCCCGACTCGTCGTCTGCGGTAACTTCTTCAATGGAAAACCCGCCCGTTTCGTGGTCGGCAAGCACAAGAACAAGCGTGTCCGGATTTTTCTTGGCGAAATCTTTGGCTACTTGAACGGATTTATCCAATTCTTGTCCGGCTTTAATCATCATTTTCGCATTGTTCTGGTGGGCAAATTCGTCCGTACCTTCCTCTTCGACCATCAGGAAAAATCCCTTTTTATTGGCAGAAAGCGTGGAAATCGCTTTTTTAGTCATCTCTGGCAGAGAAACAACCGGATTATAAAGATCTCCTTCGCCTTCTGGCCGCTGCTGGAACATTTCCTCGTTGGCAAATAGTCCAAGAAGCTTGCCGCCTTTTGCTTTTTGCAGATCGGTTTTGTTCGTAACATAGTTATAGCCTAATGCTTTTGCTTTATTGACAAGGTTGAGCTGCGTGCCTTTGCTTTTCTCCGACGGATCTTCGGCAGGCTCGTCCTTGAATTTACCCGGGTCTCCTGCCGGATACCAATAATCTTCGCCGCCGCCTAGAATGACGTCGATTTTGCTTTTTGACAAGTACTGCAGGGCGATTTCGCTTTGTTTGGAACGGTCTTCCACGTGAGCGCCGAAAGCTGCACCTGTAGCGTCCGTAACTTGACTAGTCGTAACTACGCCAGTGGATTTCCCGGCATCTTTGGCGTACTCCATAATCGTTTTCACATTTTTCTTGTTTGCATCGACGCCGATTGCGCCATTATAAGTTTTTACGCCGCTGGCATATGCCGTCGCCGAAGCAGCCGAATCGGTTACAGGGACAGTGGAGCTCGTATGAATTAATCCGACGGAAGGCATTGCATCCATGGCAAGGCTGCCTTTCTCACCAACTGTTGCAAGGCGGATGGCATCGCGCTGGGCCGTACCCATTCCGTCACCGATAAACAAAATCACATTTTTCGTTTTCGAAGAAGCGGCGTCCGCATGATCTGGCGCTTGGGCGCTGATGACGCTCGTAACCACTAGAGCAGCTGCTGCAGATCCTACAATTGCAGCCTTAATTCCGTTCTTTTTCACTGATTTCATATGATTCCTCCTAAGATAAGTCTACTTAACAGATAGTAGAGCAGTTATATTAAGAGAATGTTTTCGTCATATCTAGATCATGTAAAAGGTAAGTGTTAAATATTGGGAAGGAGCGGCTTCACTCATTTCGATTTAAGCAAATGTTAGTACCTGCAGTGACAGTTCATGCGGTAATTTTTTTCGACAATAAGAGAAAGGTCTCCGGTGTTGATGTCATTAGGCACTGATTGGAAACATAAATAAAAAGTATTACATTGTTACTCAGGAGAGGTGGCCAAAGCCATGCTCAAAGTGCAGATCCGAGATCATGCCATGTTTGAATGGAAACCGATCAACGTAACGATTTGGAACGAATTCAGAGTCGAAAAAACAAATCCGGAGGCTGGCAGGGTTTATCCGAAAGGTATTCATACCGCTTTATCAGATGGTCTTCAGCCGTACGGATTTCGCATTCAGACGGCAACACTCGACCAACCTGAACATGGCTTAACGGCGGAAGTATTGGATCGTACGGATGTCTTAATCTGGTGGGGACATTTGGCTCATGAAGAAGTTAGCGATAGCATTGTGAATCGGATTTACGAAAAAGTGCGCCAGGGCATGGGCTTAATCGTCCTTCATTCAGGTCATTATTCCAAAATATTCCGAAAATTAATGGGAACGTCCTGCACGTTGAAATGGAGGGAAGATGGGAAAAGGGAGCGGATTTGGGTTGTGAGCCCCGGCCATCCGATTGCAGAAGGTATCGGCAGTGAATACTTCGTGGTGCAGAAGGAAGAAATGTATGGGGAATTTTTCGATATACCGGCTCCAGACGAATTGATATTCATCGGTTGGTTCAAGGGCGGGGAGGTTTTTCGCAGTGGCTGCGCTTATTATCGGGGAATGGGGAAGGTATTTTACTTTCAGCCCGGCCATGAAACGTTTCCGACGTATTATAACAAATATGTATTGCATGTCATCGCCAATGCCGTGAAATGGGCGGTTCCGACAACCAGCGGGACAGAACCGTATGCAGATAATAGACATGTGGAGCCGCTGGAAAATACCGACTGTTAGAATCCGTTTGTTTCGTACACATTTTTTATTTCCTCTTCGTGTTATCCCCTCACTGGATTGTCCGCATTTAATCAAGGAATCCACGAAAATTTCCTCGTCATCAATATATCGGGCCGTAAGGGTGACGGGATTGATCAAGAGAAGAGCTGAGACAGATCCGATTGGCTGCCGCGGGTGATGAACTCGGAGGGCGACATCGCGCTGTATTTTTTAAAAACTCGGAAAAAGTAGGACGTATCGTAATAGCCCAAATACTGCGAGATGCCCGCTATAGTCATATCCGAATGGAGCAGCAGGTTGCAGGCTTCAAGCACCCGCAGCTGGTGCATGTACCGGATCGGAGAATGCCCAAACACTTCCTTGAACAAGGCGGTCGTGTAGTTGGGAGAGCGGTGGATCAGCCTGGCCAATTGCTCGATCTCGATCGGCTCACGGTAATGCTCCAGTAAATAATGCTTGACGATCTGGGCGTACTTCATCTTGATCGGTGTCACCTCGGGCTTCTCCAGTTCCCGCGAGAGGATGCCGATGAGCTCCTGCACGATGCCCAGGCAGATTATGAAACGGAAGCTTTTGCTTCCCCGCATTTCTTCGTACAATCTCTCGAAGCGCCGCTGTGCGTACTGGAAGTTCGCCAATCGGAACTGAATGAACCGCCCTTGATCAAGGAACGGAATTCCGGTGTCCATGCCCGGTTCGATGGTAAACAGAAGCGTATACTTCTGGTGCGGGCTTCCATTCAGATTCTCGCCGCATCGCCGGGTCGACTTCGGAATATAAAGAAAGTCCCCTCTCTCCGCGACGATCTCTTCCCCATTAATCTCATATCTAACTTTCCCCTCCATGACGAGGACAATCACGTTGTGCCCGAGAACCTCCATCTGTGTACGCCAATTGGGAATGTAATGATCGAAATGTACACTTATTATTTGAATCATAGAACAGCGCTCCTCGCTCGAATGTCGACAAAATCGTATCACAATAAGGGGTTACGGTAAACCTCACCTTCAATATTCGAATCCAGGGGAGAAAGATAGGAATAGAAATGTACATGATTTTGGCGAAATGTACGTGGACGCCTGACAAAACCGAAATTTATAATACAGCTATGGCCAATAAAGAAAGCGTGTGTACATTCACTTCCCATTTGGACGAGTAATCGGCGGAGTGGAGTGTCCGGCAGTCGAAGAATAAAAGCATGAACCAGACCGGAAAGGGGATTGAGGATGACATGAGAATTTTATTGCTGGATTTGGATTCAACGAGGCCTGATCATTTGGGCTGTTACGGCTATACCCGGAATACGTCGCCGAATATCGACCGTATTGCCGCCGAAGGCGTACGCTTCGACAACTACTACACTTCGGATGCACCGTGCTTTCCTTCACGCACGGCTCTGATGACCGGCCGCTTCGGCATTCACAACGGCGTTGTGGGCCACGGTGGAACAGCGGCTGACGTCCGGCACGAAGGGGAGGAGCGGCAGTTCCGGGACCGGCTCGCAGCAGAGAGCTTCCCGGCTCTCTTCCGTCAAGCGGGCTTGAAGACAGCGCTTGTCAGCCCGTTCGGCGAGAGGCACTCAGCCTGGACGTTCTACGCGGGCTTCAACGAGATCCATAACACGGGACAAGGCGGGCAGGAATCCGCCGAAACCGTTACGCCTGTCGTTCTTGATTGGATCGAGCGCAACGCGGAGCAAGACGACTGGATGCTCTACGTTAATTACTGGGACCCGCATACTCCTTATCGGGCTCCCGCCTCCTTCGGCAATCCGTTTGAGGGCGAGCCGCTTCCGGAGTGGATTACCGAGGAAGTGCTGGAGGGCCACATGCGCAAGGTGGGTCCCCACAGCGCGAGCGAGATCAATATGTACGACAGCAAGACGTCGCCGGATTATCCGCGTCATCCCGGCGAGATCCGTTCGATGGAGGGCTTGCGCACCATGATTGACGGTTATGACTGCGGAATCCGCTATATGGACGACAACATCGGCTCGATTTTCAAATTGCTGGAGAGCAAAGGGGTGATGGAGGATTTAATCGTCATCATCACAGCCGACCACGGAGAGAACATGGGTGAGCTCGGTATCTATGGCGAGCACGGAACGGCCGACCAAGGCACCTGCCGCATCCCGATGATTATCCGCTGGCCCGGCCTGCAGAAGGGAACTGTCGACAACGGCCTTCATTACCATCTCGATCTTCCACCGACGATCGCGGAGCTGCTCGGCCGCGCCCCGGCGCCAAGCTGGGACGGAAGCAGCTACGCCAGTGTGCTGAAGACCGGCGAGGAGAACGGCCGGGACTATCTCGTCGTCTCCCAGTGCGCCCACGTCTGTCAGCGCAGCGTGCGCTTTGGGGAGTGGCTCTATATCCGGACTTATCACGATGGCTACCATCTCTTCGACAAGGAGATGCTGTTCCATATGAACGAGGACGTTCACGAACAGCGCAACTTGGCGCAGGAGAGGCCGGAGCTGTGCCGCGAAGCTGTCTACCTGCTGAACGAGTGGCATGATAGCATGATGGCGACGATGCCCTATGACGTAGACCCGCTTTGGACCGTAATGAAGGAGGGCGGCCCCTATCATGCCAAGGGTTCCCTGCCCCGTTACATAGAGAGGCTGCAGCAGACAGGACGCGGGGATGCAGTGGCTGAATTGATTAGACGCCATCCCTATGAGATGGAAAGGACCTAAAAAAACGGGTATCCGCAGAAGTTTAAGCTTCATGCGATACCCGTTTTTTCTGTATTCTGTAAGGAGCTTAATCCATGACCGCTTTCATGTGCGCCTCTGTAATCGACCAATGTGTTGCACTCCAATATTTCTCTTTGTTCTTCACAAGAATGATTTGGGGCGATTCATGCTTTACGGCTACATCTTCAGCAATTTGGTTCGAGACCGGACGGGATTCAATCACTTTGACTAATACAAAATCAGCGTCAGCATTTTCATTGTTGTTCAGATATTTATTAAATTCGTCATAAGCATTCGCGCTGACAGGACATGTCGTGCTGTGTTTGAAGACAACGAGTGGACGAGTGGCTGAACCTTCTAAAGCGGTGTTCCATTCCTCAATGGATTGAATCTCTCTAACTTGCGACATGTGCATGTCTCCTTCGCTATGGTCTGATTCACTATTAATGATGTAGTAAACCGATCGTGTTTCTACCCAATTATACCATAGCAGACAGGCACATGACATCTCACATTCGCACCGGCTGTTTATTTCTGCTGAAGCAGCAATGTCCATAGATTTGAACTTTCGTAGCCAAGGCGCCATGCGGCTACGCCTGCCAGCTCATATTTCTTTGCGATGGCAATTCTAGCCTTCATTGTATCCATCGTTTCAGCCCAGAATACGTGCGTATAACCATCCTTATTATAGGTGAATTTGATTTGTCCCGAAGCTTTATCGAACCTTCCCAGGGCGCTTTGTTCTTGGATTAGACCAGGTATGTCCTTCATCAGAATGGCTTTGCTGTCTACAAGTTTACCAGCTGCATTCACGCGCCATTCACGCACATAAAAAGGAACGCCAAGCATCAGCTTACTGCGCGGAATTCCATAATCCAGAAACTGTTGAACCCCTTCCTCGACCCACGGAAGCTCTGCCACTGATCCCGCTTCATCGCTATTTTGCCAATGCTGATCATAGGCCATAATCATGATCATATCCACGATTCCAGCCAGTTCGGCATGGTCATAGGCGGTTTTGGCATCCCAGTTTACATCGCCGCGAGGAAGATCGATGGATACGGTCAACCCTGCAAGATGAGCGGCATTCGTTAAGCTGCGAACGAAAGAGGAATAGGCAGCCCGGTCACTGCCCGCCATCATTTCAAAATCCAGATTAACTCCGTCCGCGCCAAGTGACTTCAACCGCCCAACCAGATTCTGAATGAAGCTCTTCCGAGCAGCTGCATTTTTCAAGAACGATGTCGTTAATTTAGCATCGAACTGGTTACTAACGAGCGGCGTGAGCTTGATTCCCGATTGTTTCATCGCATGAACAAGGGCAGGATCCGAATAATCGGATAAACGCCCATCGGCGCCTGCAAGCTCGAACCAAGAAGGGGAATCGTAATCAAGTCCATGTGTTTGACTAACCTGACTCAGAACGGTAGATGTGCGGGAAGATCCGTTCCATCCCCAGTACAGCAGCTTTCGTTTGTTGTTCCAAACGGCTCTTCCATCTGCATTCGTGACAATGGAATCGCTGAACTGCGCCGCATATTTAACTGCACTTTCATGCGTATGGAAGGAACGTAAGAAATGAGCTCCTTGCGCAACCTTCAAATAGGGGGTATTCGTCCACCATTCCAGCCCGTTTTTTGTGACAGCGGCATTTACCAGACTTTTCGCAGCGTATACGGCACTATCTATACTATAAACGGATTTAACAGGTGTTCCGTTCTGAGTAATGGTGAAGCCGGGCAGGTTGTTATGAACGATAAGTCCCGTCTCTACATTAACGACTGAACTGCCGGCAATCCGGGTAGAAGCACGCAGGGCATCAAGCAGGAATGCATAGCGGGCAGTGTCCACTGAAACGCCGTCTCTTTGAATCTCATACTTAGCTGTTCCAAGTCGCTGCTGACTTTTCTGGTAAACAGTCAAGTTATCCCAGATCCATTGGTTCGATGCCAGATCGATAATATGTACATTGATGTATGCTTTTGCGGCTTTCTTTGCATCGGCTAGTGTGGCATAGCTCCAATTGGCTAGTGTCTTATCGCCTTGATAGAGCTGATACTTCGGATAAGTGCCGGCAACAAAACCAGGCTTCTCTAAATCGCGAATTTGAGCAAATTTGAGCTTCGCAGCGAATTGCTTGGCTTCCTGCAGCGTCCGGAATTCTCGGCTGCTTGTCGAGAAGCCGTTCTCATACACCTTATACTTCGGAAAGTTATCCCAAACCCACAGTTTTCCTGTGATTTTCTCCACATGCGCATAGGAAAAATTCTTCGCATACGCAATTGCACCCTTAGATGTGTTGAATTCTCGGAGAGCCTTGTCATTCTGATATACACGATAGTTGGTTGTGCTGCCGGTACCTGCGGCCGCGGCTGATGCGGTCGAAGACATACCGGCTTGCAAGGCTAGAGTCAGGGCAATAATAACTGTGAAATTCATCCTCATATGCCTAATTATCAATCCTCTCCCAATTTAGTCTATTAGACTCTGGAGAGAGGAAGAGGTTGCGAGGAAAACGGCATTTACCGGTATTTACTAATTAACAGCTTGCAGCAAAAAAAACGAGCGCAGAAAACAATCTCTGCACTCGTTTGCGTATCGAACCAACCAATCCGGTTAGTCCTCGATATCTGCCCAAAATTCTTCATCCGCATCAAGCGTGATTTGGGAGCGGAACTTACGGATCTTATACTGCTTCAGCAAATACTGCTCAATTGCTTCAAGCAGGTTTGCCTCTATTAAATATTGGTTGCGGCCATTCACCCAAACCTCAGCGGTGAAGCCGTATTGCTCCTCCCACGATAACTGCACTTCCACATCCGATGGCGAGACTCCTCGACGCTCAGCCATATGGAGGCAGACTGCGTTAATAATCTCATCGGTATAGATTCTCACCTTTAGTAGCGTCCCCGGTCACCCGGATGCGCCCGGCGGCGACGGTTGCGGAAGTAGAGGAATATCCCGCGAATCGCAACGATGACTAGATAAATAGCCAATAGGTTAACAACCAGGCCGAGGAAGTTGCTGAAAAACCCTGTACCAAACATGCTTCCAAACAGCAAGCCTGCGATACCGCCGATCATTAATCCCTTCATTAAACTGCCGCCGCTGAAGAATCCGCGATTGGCTGTCGTGCCTGTTTTTGCAGTACCTGAAGTACCGGGTGTGCTTTTATTTACATTTTCGGCCGGCTTAGCCGGCGTCTGTGTATAGCTCTTCTTGGGTGACTTGATGCCCCCGAATTTGGGTCTTGCATCCACCGATCCAGCACTGAAAGCGAAGAATAAAGTGAAGGCCATCAGCAGCAATAGTGTTCTTCTCATCTGTCAATCTCCTCCTGAGCGAGTGCTCGTACATCTGTCATTGCCTTTCGCTTCATTTACGTCTAATATAATCAAAGGTTTCAACTTTCATTCTCTTTTCATGAATGCTATTGATTATAATGGGGGATAACGATGCCAAATAACGAGTATCCATCTGCATATCTTTCATATCTGGTGGAATTTCATGCGACTAGAGATTATTTTGAATGCCATGAACTGCTGGAGGAATATTGGAAGGAACATCCCGGAGACGGCCTTGGCCGGATTTGGGTCGGGCTTATTCAATTGGCAGTAGGTTCCTATCATCAGCGGAGAGGAAATATACCCGGAGCCTTAAAAATGCTGCGGCAATCGAAGAATAAAATAACGGACGCGGAGGCTTCGCAAATCGGTGTAAACGGGGTGAAGCTTCGGGAGATGCTCATGTCTAGGCTTGATGACATTGAGAGAGGTGAGCCATTCACAGATATGGAAATTCCGCTGGAAGATGAAGCTCTTCTCCAGCAATGCAAGCAGCTCTGCTCCATGAGAGGCCTTATATGGAATGCACCGAGCAGCGGGGAAGCAGCTCTTGTGCATCGGCATACTCTCCGTGATCGAAGCGACGTTGTCGCAGCACGAGCGGCCGCGGTTATTGCCAGGGAAGAGAAGAAACGTCTTTAATGAAGAAGAGCCTCGGGTGCACCGGCATTTCGGTCTGCAGCGAGGCTCTTCTATATTAAGAAAGAACAATTACTTGTTAGGATTAACCTTGAAACTTGGTTCGCAGGGCTTCATAGCCGTCGACAACAAGATCTAGCTTACCCGTTTCAGGATCAATGATTAGTCCATGCACAGGGGTTGTCGCGGAAAGAAGAGGATGGTTGCTTATAATGCCAACGCTTCTCTCCACGCTGTCCTGTACATTGTCGAAGCCGGTCAGCCAGCGCTCCAGATGCATCCCGGAATTGCGAAGCGTGCGGATGGTTTCCTCCGAGACGCCGCCATCAAGCATATGCTGGATGACGCCTTCTGGGTTGAGACCTGTCATGCCGCATTGATGGTGGCCAATGACAACCACTTCGTCAGCACCAAGCTCATACACCGCAACCAGAATACTCCGCATAATATTGCCGAAGGGCTGAGTTACAATGGCTCCTGCATTTTTGATAATTTTGGCATCCCCATTGCGCAGGTTCAGCGCCTTAGGCAAAAGCTCGGTCAGCCTGGCATCCATACAAGTTACAATAACCATTTTCTTATCTGGAAACTTATCGGTTAAATATTTCTCATATTCCCGGTTCTCTACAAACTGCTCATTATAGGACAAAATATCTTGGATTGCGCTCATGGTTAATCTCCTATCCTGGATAAATTTACAGTATGAATGTACTTCTCTCTTTTTAACGCTAAAGCTGCCGGTTACTTCAACAGACGTAAATTTGCCGTGTAGATCTGATTATCACTCTTCAAGCTGAACGAGTGACGGGCTTGATTATAATCAATTTTGAGATTAGGCTCGAAGAATACCTCGTAGCGGGGTTCATACCAAACCGAATAAGGCGTTCCTTCGCCGAGTTTATCGTCCTCGTAAGGCTTGTCAATGATTTGAAGAGCAGGTACACCTGACACGACACAGCCGCAGCCTTCCGTATCGTAAAACAGTTTCAAACTTTTGTTTGAATCCGCCATATGTTCGGAGAGCTGGCTCACTGCGGAATCGGTAAAGGTAAAATTCATCGTTATCACTCCTTTCCGCATTTTTATCTTGCGTAAACACGGATTAAAGTTGATTATACGGTTTGCAAAAAGTATGATCAAGTAGGTGACCGTTTTTTACTTATAGAAAGGTGGATGCTTTGTGACACAACTTGCTGAGAATGTCTTATCCTTGTTTCTTGCACAGATCAAGCAGATTAAGAGCTATGAAGAAGCGCTTGGTGTATTGTACTGGGATTTGCGCACGGGTGCGCCGCGCAAAGGTATGGAGGTAAGGTCGGAGACGATCGGTCATTTATCCGGTCAAATGTTCAAGCTGTCAACTGCACCCGAGCTTGGTGAATGGTTGACACAGCTCGAGCAGCCGGGTGTGTTCGCCGACCTGAACGAGATTAATCAGCGGCTTGTTACGGAGACGCGCAAAGATTATGACCGAAGTGTCAAAATTCCGCCTAAGCTGTATCAGGAGTATGTCGTGCTGACCTCGCAGGCCGAGTCGTTCTGGGAAGAAGCGAAGGAGAAGAGCGACTATGCTTCCTTCGAGCCTTATTTGGACAAAATCATTACATACACCAATCAATTCATCGATCTATGGGGAGTAAAAGGCTCCCGTTACGATACGCTTCTGGATGCTTATGAGCCTGGCATGACGACGGCTGAGCTTGACCGCGTGTTTGGCGGTCTTCGTGAGAAGCTGGTTCCGTTATCTGCGGCTATTGCAGCATCCCCGCATCAGCCGGCAACGGATTTCCTGAAGCAGACCTATGCCAAAGAAGCGCAAAAGAAGTTCAGCCTGTTCATTTTGGGTCAGATGGGCTTTGATTTTACAGGCGGGCGCCTGGATGAGAGCGTGCATCCGTTCGCAACAGGCCTGAATCCCGGCGATGTACGAATCACGACCCGCTACCTGACTGACGATGTAACCAGCGCGTTGTTTGGAACGATCCATGAGGGCGGTCATGCGCTCTATGAGCAGAATATTAAAGATGAGCTGATCGGCACGACGCTTTGCACTGGCACATCGATGGGGATTCATGAATCCCAGTCCCGCTTTTGGGAGAACGTAATCGGCCGCAGTAAATCGTTCTGGAGTCGCTACTATAAAGATTTACAGCAGCATTTTCCGAATCAGCTTGAAGTTCCGGTTGAGGACTTTTATCGAGCGACCAATGTAGTGAAGCCTTCTCTCATCCGGATCGAAGCTGATGAACTTACCTACAATCTGCACATCATCATTCGATATGAAATGGAGAAGCTGATCTTCAACGAAGGCGTTAAGGCGTCCGAGCTTCCGGCGCTGTGGAATGAGAAATATAAGGAGTATTTGGGCATCGTGCCGGAGAATGACGGCGAAGGCGTACTGCAGGACGTGCATTGGTCCGGCGGGGCTTTTGGTTATTTTCCCTCCTATTCCCTCGGTAACATGTACGCAGCGCAAATAACGGATACCCTGGAACGCGATCTTCCGGACTTCTGGGAGCTGGTCGAGAAGGGCGAGCTGCATCCGATCAAGGATTGGCTGACCGATAAGGTGTATCAGTACGGCAAGCTGCGGACACCGTCGGAGCTGATTCAAGACATTACAGGCAAACCGCTGGATCCGGATTATTTGGTCGCGTACCTTGAGAAAAAATACAAGGATATTTATAAGCTGTAAGTTATTGCGCTGTCCCTAAAGATTCCTGAAATGGAAGCCTCTATTTAATGAGGCTTTCTTTTTTTGGCCTATTGAATAGTATGAATTTGTTAAGCATGCTGGATTTAATGTTTTTCTGCTTTTACGGGCGGCCAGGGAGCTGATTCTTATATCCCGAAACGTTTTTGAAAGCAGGTAAATAATCGGAGGCACAGCATCGCTCTAAACTGGATTTCATCCAGTTAAACGGCTTAGCAGGTCCAACTGCTGGATCTATACTGCATATTGTCCAGTTATTTGAGCTCAGATGAGCGTTTCTGGGCACTGACCTTACTTATTAAATGGATTTTTCCAGTTTAGCTCCTCAGGTCAGTAATATTGACTGAAAATAACTGTATAGATGCAGTATAGCGGCGGCAGGCGAGGGCAATTGGCTCGCAGATATCTCAAAATGATAAAGCTCCAGCATGATAAAACCTAAACTTTATATAGCTATCTTTTGGGCTTGAATAAATTCGGCTCTAGGATAGCTTTTTTTTCGCAGGAGCAGAGAGTTGCACAGAGGCATTCAACTTTGCTGCAGCGGTTAGTTGGATGAAGATATCCCTTTATCCATCAGCTGCTTGAGCTTTGTTTCGGTAGTGGAATCCGAAGCAGGAGTATAAATGCTGCAGCGCAGATCAATGCTTCCGTGTACTTGAAGGGAAGTAAGATGGAAGAGCATTTTTCCTGCTTTAGCATGCCTGAATTCTATGACAACCTCAGGGGAGGCACTGACAGCGCTTTGCTCCCACAGACGGCTGAAGTCGGGATGGAGCTCTTTCATGCGAGTAAGAAATTTCTGATACCACTCATCCTCCACATATTGTCCATAGTAGGCTCTGAATATGGCTAGGAATCCGCTGACAAAATGCTCCCAATTCACGGCAAGCCGCCTGAATTCCTTTCTCATAAACAATAACGAAATCATATTTCGCTCGTCATATGGAATCTGCTCGAAGTCCATGAATACGTGCGATGCTGCTTCGTTCCAGCCAACGATTTGGCAGTGGCGGTCTGAGATAATGGTGGGGCACGAACGCAGCTCGTACAAGATTCTACGCAGAGAGGGACTAATTTCAGTTGTTTCCGGCAGCGATTCCCCGGGATGATGAATGCTTGTACCGGCCTCCAGGGCGAGAGCAAATAAATATTTTCTCTCATCCGGCGTTAATTGAAGGGCGCTTGAGACCGCATCGAGAACAGATGTGGAAACTTTGATATCCCGGCCCTGCTCGAGCCATGTATACCAGGTATGACTTACCCCTGCGAGCTGAGCGACTTCCTCTCTGCGCAGGCCAGGCGTTCTGCGGCGAGTTCCTGTTGGAATTCCAACGGATTGAGGTACTATTTTCATTCGCTGAGCTTTCAAGAAAGTGGATAGAGCCTGGAGTCTAGTCTGATGATTCATGAAACGGTTCACCTCGCAATTCAGTTATCATGGTATACATTATACTATGATAAACAACAACTTGTAATAGGATAGGAAGTGTGACAAACTTGCTTTCACAAGGGTTGCCTGAGAAGGCATAGCAAGTCAGTTTTATTGCGAAGCAGTTCGGAAAGCATTGCTTCATAAAACGAGGCTTATGCTTCCGCAGCCAGTTTTATTGCGATGTAACCCTGCAAGTATTGCTTCATAAAACTTTAAGGAGGCAAACACATATGGAAAGAGTCGTTATTACAGGTTTGGGTGCTATAACGCCGCTAGGCAATGATGTGGAGACGTTGTGGACGAATTTGCTCGCCGGTCAATCAGGGATTGCGCAGATCGATACATTTGATACGGCTAGACATAAAGCGAAGATTGCAGGGCTGGTGCGGAATTTCGATGCAGAGGCGATCTTCGGACGGAAGGAAGCGCGCCGGATGGACAGGTTCTGTCAATTCGCGCTGGCGGCAGCGGAGCAGGCGGTCGCGGATTCAGGGCTTGATCTTGCGAACGTGGATCTGGAACGTATGGGCGTGTATGTGGGCTCCGGTATCGGAGGGCTGACCACGCTGCTCGAACAAGACGGGGTGCTTCAGGACCGTGGTCCGGAGAGGGTTAGTCCAACCCTTGTCCCGATGATGATATCCAATATGGCAGCGGCGATGATCAGCATTCGTTACGGCTCACAAGGGCCGACCCTTTCTCCGGTAACAGCTTGTTCGATCGGTAATACAGCTATAGGTGAAGCGTACCGACTCCTGGCGATGGGCGGTGCGGACGTTATTATCGCAGGCGGTTCGGAGGCAGCCGTATCAGAGATTTCTTTGGCAAGCTTCAGCAATGCGACTGCATTATCCACACGCAATGATGAGCCTGGCAGGGCAAGTCGGCCGTTCGATGCGGGTCGGGACGGTTTCGTGATGGCGGAGGGAGCCGGAATTCTTGTTCTGGAAACTCTCTCCCATGCTTTGCGCAGGGACGCCCGGATTTACGGGGAAGTCATTGGTTATGGGGCAAGCTCAGATGCTTATCATATGGTTGCGACACATCCGGAAGGAATTGGTCCTTACTTGGCCATGCGGGCAGCTCTTCGGGAAGCGGGGATCAAGCCGGAGGAAGTGGACGTGATTCATGCGCATGCGACAAGCACAGAGCTTGGCGATAAATCAGAGACCTTGGCGATCAAACGGCTGTTTGGAGATGCTGCCTATCAAATCCCGGTTACGGCGAACAAGTCGATGACAGGACATATGCTGGGGGCTGCAGGCGGGGTTCAAGCGATAGCATTAGTAAAAAGCTTAAATGAAGGCATGATTACCCCAACAATTAATCAGTTTGAACGTGACCCCGTATGTGACTTGGATTACGTGCCTAACGCTGCCCGTCAAGCGGATTTGAAGATCGGCATAAGTAACTCCTTTGGCTTTGGCGGTCATAATGCCGTTATTGTTTTGAAAAGCTATGATTCGGTGCATAGAGTTGACTGATTAATAATGACAGGGGTACGATAAGGGAAAAACCGGAATGAATCGGTAAGCATGTCAGGAGAATCACATGGGAATTCGTGTAGTCAAAACCGCTTTAGCCGCCCTAGCTGCGCTATATACGGCACATTATCTCGATCTTCAGCCGCCTCTGTCTGCCGGACTCCTTGCCATTCTTGGTGTTGAAGTCACACGGCTAAGAGGGCTGAAGAACGCGTTTGTGCGGTTTGTAGCCTCCGTGCTGGGGCTTTTCTTCGCCTCGTTGTTATTTATCGTGCTTGGTTTTCATATATGGACGATTTCAATCTTTATATTGCTTACTTTTCCGGTGCTATCCCGGATTCACCTCAAGGATGGAATCGTAACAAGCGCCGTCATCGTCTTCCATATCTATGCCAGAGAAGAAGTAACGATGGAACTAATCGGCAATGAAATTATGCTGCTGCTGACCGGGCTTGGATGGGCGACAGTCATCAATCTCCTTTATGTGCCCAAGGAAGAGAAGAAGGTCCTGGAGCTTCGGCTTATAACGGAAGAGAAGTTTAGCGCTATTTTTCATAATATGGCACAAACTCTGCGCACTCCATCTCTGGTGTGGGACGGGGAAGAAGTACTGGAAGCAAGCAAAGCGATCGAAGAGGGAACAAGGCGGGCGGAGTTAAGCCTTGAGAACCGCATTTGGGGGCAGGATGGCGCTTATTGGCGCTATTGGCCGACTTACTTTGATATGAGGCACCAGCAGTTTGAATCCATCGGGCAGATGCTGGTGCATCTGTCCCTGGTCTATGAATCGCTGCCGCAAGGCGAGCTGATTGCTGAGCTGTTCGACCATTTGGAGGATGATGTGAAATCCGATGTTTATGAAGGCGCAGTAGAGCAGAGCTTATCCCAGCTCAGAGCGCGGTTCCGTTCGATGCCGCTGCCCATAACCCGCAAGGAATTTGAAGTAAGGGCGGCCTTGCTGCAGTTAATGCTTGAGCTCGAGCGTTATCTGGGTATCGCAAAACGGTGGAAAAAACAAAAAAACAGCCAAAAAACGGCCGCACGTGAACAGTCGTTTTAAGCTGCAGAGCGAATTACAAGAATAAGCCTATAAAATTTGTACATGTCAAAAAGAAATAGTCACCCTAGACGAATGTCCTGCATACACTTTAAATGAATGATTGTATGGAGGAGGTTAAAGCGATGGCTTATGCAGATAAACAGCTTAAGGCTAGAGAAATTATTACCAAAGCTGTCTGCGGCAAAGGTCGTAAGTTTTCTACAGTAACTCACAACGTTACGCCGCCTCATCATCCCACTAGCATATTGGGCGCATGGATTATTAATCATCAATATGAGGCGGTCCGTTCCGGCGATGGGATCGAGGTTATCGGTACTTACGATATCAACATCTGGTATTCTTACAACAAGAATTCCCAGACCGATGTAGCGAAAGAAACGTTGTCTTACGTCGAGCATGTGCCGCTTTCCTATCTCGATCCGAAGCATCGGGCTTCGACGGAGGAAGTTTCGGCTGATTCGACGCAGGAACCAAACTGTGTGGAGGCAAACATTTCGGCAAGCGGCTCAGGCGTTGTTATTCGTGTTGAGCGTGAGTTTGCAGTCGAATTGATTGCTGAAACAAAGGTATGGGTTGCCACGCTGCCGGGCGGGCATGAAGACTTTGACAAAGGTATCGAATACGGCGATGATGGCGACTTTGAAGATTTGGATCCAGATCTTCTCGACGACGAGCTGTAATTTCGAGGGTTACAGCGGAATACTCTATCGTATGCGGGCAAGAGCAAGGATTCGAGGGCGTGAGCCCTCTTTTTTTTGGAAAAATATAAGGTTTGGGCTGTAAGAATCAGGCTGCGAAAGCGGGCTTTAGGTAAGAGCAGCGATCGATCGGAGGTTAAGAAGATGGCCGGTAAGGTTTGGTACTGGAGCAGGAAGCGCCGCGAGGCTTCAGCATTCAGTCTCCAAGCGTGGCGGGACGGTGTGCCGGCTGCCTCGGATGCTGTTATCGTAATCGACGATTGTCCTCTTCCGCCAGCATGGCGGGCAGCCGGGGAGCCGTTCGTATTAAACGCGGAAGCCTCTGCTTTCGCACAATTGAAACCTGCTGAAATGAAACGCCGGTTAGCTCGATCCGGCGTGAGGATAGAGGATACAGCAGGAAGCGCTGGAAGCCGGAATTTTGCAGTTTCGGTCTTTCATCTGCAGCCAATTGAAGTTCAACGGGTTATGCCGGCAGCAGCGAGTCATTCATTCAGCCGCAGCGGTGCTTCCGCAGCATGGGCGGCCGAGGGGGCAGCCGAAAGCCGCCAGCAGCTTGATCCGGCAGATCCTTTATATATTCGTTTGACCCGGCTGGCCTTGAAGGCTCTGCATGCCCTCGGGTTGGAGCTGGCCGTTGTCAGCATCCATACAGAGGGCAGCGGCAGATGCACAGTCAAAGCTGTTGAATTGCCGGAAATCGCTGCGCTTGGCGGAACCGTCTGGGATAAGGCGATCCAGAAGTTTGCAGCAGATTGGCAAACCGGACAATTCGCTCTTCCAGGCAGGGAGAACAAAGACAAAGAACAGCTGATAGGGGCAGATCCGGAATTTCTGCTCCTGTCCAAGCAGGGGAAGGTTGTATCGGCGGCCCGGTATTTGGAAGGCGGGCATGGAACAGGATGTGATGCTGTTGTTGTCGGAGGTAGAGTGATGTATCCGGTGGCTGAGCTGAGGCCGGCTCCAGCATCTACGCCTGTGCGGCTTGCGCATCATATCCATCAGCTGCTCCTGCAAGCGAATATGCGGATTTCAGATCAGACGCTTCGATGGGCTGCTGGCGGAATGCCGGCTCCCGGCTTTGCGCTTGGCGGTCACATCCACCTCAGCGGTGTCAAGTTGACAAGCCGCCTGCTTCATCAGCTTGACAGCTATCTGGCACTGCCTCTGGCTATGATAGAGTCAGCAAATGAACAATTACGCAGACCGCGTTTTGGATCGCTCGGCGATTTTAGATTTCAGCCCCATGGCGGATTTGAATATCGCACGCTTCCCAGCTGGCTCGTTTCACCGCTTGCTGCGAAGGGTGCTTTTGCGCTCATGCTGCTATGTGCGCGTGAGACGGATCAGCTGCTTTATCTGCCATCCCGCGAAGAGCGGATAATCGATGCTTATTATTCGGGGGATCGGATACAGCTGCGCGGATGTTTAGAACCATTAATAGCTGCGATGAAAGCGACCCGTTCCTATGAAGAGTTATCCCGGTGGATTGAACCTCTTATGAATGCGGCTCTTCAAGGCCGGATCTGGGATACGCAAGCAGATATCCGTTTGAAATGGCGCATCCCCGCCAAGGAATAACTGGAGCGCTCCACCGGGGGCGCTTTTCTGTTATAATAAAACTCTGATGTTTGATTCTTATGTTACATACTTACAGGAGGGGCGGCATGGCTGCATATACCCCGATGATCCTGCAATACCTCGCAATTAAAGAGGATGCAAAGGACGCGTTTTTATTTTTCCGGCTTGGTGATTTCTATGAAATGTTTTTCGATGACGCTATTCTCGCATCTCGTGAGCTTGGTATAACGTTAACAGGAAGAGAAGGCGGAGCGGAGGAACGTATTCCGATGTGCGGGATCCCCTATCACGCTGCAGAGGGATACATCGCCCGTTTAATTGAGAAAGGCTACAAGGTTGCTATCTGTGAACAGGTCGAGGATCCATCAGCTGCCAAAGGTGTTGTAAGACGTGAGATCGTCCGCGTCGTTACGCCAGGTACAGTCATGGAATCCAAATCGATCGCTGAGAAAGCGAATAATTTCATTGTTTCAATTGCTCATACTAACGACAGCTTCGGCGTGGCAGCCTGTGATTTAACGACGGGTGAGCTCTATGTGACTTCATTTGCTGCAGCACTGGACATGCTGACGGATGAGGTGAACGTGTATCATCCTTCCGAAATCGTCGGTGACAACGGACCCTTGGAGCAGCTGCGGGCAGCGGCCTCCGGCTGGAATCGTCCGGTTCTGTTTACTTCCCGTGAAGTCATGGAAGCAGCCAGGCTCGCAGAACAATTTAATGAGGTGAATCTCCCTGAGCTTCCTCCTGCGCGGTACCGGGCAGTCAGTTTGCTGACGGGATATCTGGATGATACGCAGAAGCGTTCGCTTGGCCATATTCGCCGGATTCATGAGTATGAACCGAATCAGTTTATGATTCTGGATCCATTCACACGCCGTAATTTGGAGCTTGTCGAAACGGTTCGCGACCGAAATAAGAAGGGCTCCCTGCTCTGGCTGCTTGATCGTACACGCACCTCAATGGGGGCTAGATTGCTTCGCCGGTGGATCGACAAGCCGCTTCTTAATAAAGCCGTTATCAATGAACGGCTGGAAGCGGTGGACAAGCTGTACCGCAGCTTCATGCTCCGTGATGAGCTTCGCCGCGAGCTGAGCGAAATCTATGACCTTGAGCGGCTGGTCGGACGTGTCGCATTCGGAAGTGCGAACGGACGCGATCTGAATGCCCTGAAATCTTCACTGCAGCATGTGCCTGCCCTTACCTCGTTGTGCGCGGCTTCGGATTCGGCAACACTACGCAAGCTGGTTGATGGAATCGACGGCTGCGGGGACTTGGCGGCTATCATAGAAACGGTTGTCGTTGATGATCCGCCGGTCTCGGTGCGCGAGGGTTCTCTTATTCGGGCGGGCTACGACAGCTATCTGGACGAGCTTCGGGAGGCGAGCGTGAACGGCAAGAAGTGGCTTGCCGATCTGGAACGCCAGGAACGAGAGGCAACCGGAATCAAGTCGCTGAAGATCGGGTACAACAAAGTATTTGGTTATTATCTGGAAGTGTCCAAAGCGAATATCTCAATGCTGCCGGAGGGGCGCTACGAGCGTAAGCAGACGCTTACGAACGCAGAACGCTACGTGACACCGGAGCTTAAAGAGAAAGAGCGGCTGATCCTTGAAGCTGAAGATAAAATGGTCGATCTGGAATACGCCAAATTCATCGAGCTGCGCGATCACTTAGCAGTCCATCTGCATCGTCTGCAGAAACTGGCCGAGATGCTTGCCGCTTTAGATGTGTTTCAATCAATGGCGACCGTCAGTGCCGATCAGCGCTTCGTTAAGCCCGAAGTTACCGAAGGCTTTGATTTAATTGTTGAAGACGGCCGTCATCCCGTCGTTGAAGCCGTTATGGAGGGTACGCCATTCATCGCGAACAGCACGTCCCTGCGCGGCGGCGGCGGCGGTTCATCCATGCTGCTTATTACCGGTCCTAACATGGCGGGTAAAAGCACCTACATGCGTCAAGTAGCGCTCGTTTGCATCATGGCCCAAATCGGCTGCTTCGTCCCTGCGAAGCGTGCTGAGGTTCCGCTCATCGACCGGATCTTTACCCGGATCGGAGCAGCGGATGACCTTATCGGCGGGCAGAGCACATTCATGGTCGAGATGAAGGACATCCAGACGATGACAGAGAAGGCAACCGCTCAAAGCTTGGTTATTATCGACGAGCTTGGACGCGGGACTTCGACTGGCGAAGGCATGGCGATTGCACAAGCGGTCATTGAATATGTTCATCATGTTGTAGGCAGCAAAGCGCTGGTCTCGACGCATTTCCATGAGCTGGCGCATTTGGAAGATACGCTTCCTTCACTCGCGAATGCTTGTATGGCTGTTCAAGAAACCGGTGATAACGTGACCTTCCTGCGCAAGCTGGTACCGGGAGCGGCCAGCAGCAGCTACGGCATTTATTGCGCGCAGCTCGCCGGTCTTCCAAGCAGCATCATATCCCGCGCCTATACGCTGCTGGAAACACATGTGAACGAGCAAGACGGGCTGCAGCGTTCAGCGCAGCCTCTTGCGATCGAGGATAAGAAAGAGCTGGTTGCTGCTTCTGTGCGCGAGGCAGCCTCTGCCTACGAACAAGCTGCCCCAGTGAAAGAAACCGTCATCGCGCCCGCCGTCACGGCTGAGGCTGATTCGAGCCGTTCGGCAGCTGCGGCGGAGGTTGTTCAGCTGTCTATTTTCTCCGAGCCTGTGCTGGAACAGACCAAGGTGCGCAAAGCAAGTCCGAAAGCCGAGCAGCTTGCGGACCAGCTTAAACGGCTGGATCTCTTTAATATGACGCCGATGCAGGCCATGCAATGGCTGAATGAAATGAAGCTTAAGCTTACGGAAGATAAATAAGTGTCAGCAAGTACGAATAATTGAGGAAGGAGGCGGCATAAATGGGCAAAATTCATGTATTGGACGAGCAGCTTGCCAATCAGATTGCTGCGGGAGAAGTGGTTGAACGGCCATCCTCGGTCGTCAAAGAGCTTGTGGAAAATGCCATTGATGCGGGAAGCTCGACGATTGATATCGTCATCGAAGAAGGAGGTCTCACTTTAGTGCGTGTAACCGATAACGGTTCAGGCATTGACGGTGATGACATCGAGACGGCATTCTTCCGACATGCAACAAGTAAAATCTCATCCGGCAAGGACTTGTTCCGTATTGCCAGCCTTGGCTTCCGGGGCGAAGCGCTTCCGAGTATTGCGGCGGTAGCCCGTGTGGAATGTATATCCTCTCCGGAGGCGACAGGACTTGGCCGCAGACTTGTTATTGAGGGCGGCAGTATTCGTGTGAACGAAGAGACCAGTGCGCCTCAAGGGACGGATATATCGGTACGTGAATTATTTTATAATACGCCTGCACGGCTTAAATACATGAAGACGATTCAGACGGAGATCGGTCATATTGCGGATTATGTGAATCGTCTGGCGCTTGCACATCCAGGAATTGCTTTCACGCTTAAGCATAATGGCGGCCAGCTGCTTCGCACGCTTGGAACCGGTGACCGTCTCCAGACGTTTGCTGCGATATATGGAACGACAGCTGCCAAATCGATGCTTCCGATTGAAGGGGAGCAAGCGGATTATGATCTTCGGGGATACATCTCTAAACCGGAACAAACAAGAGCTAACCGCAATGGGATCACGCTTGTGGTCAACGGCCGCTATATCCGGAGCTTCGTGATAAACCAAGCCATTATGCAAGCGTATCACACGCTGCTTCCCATAAATCGGTATCCGATGATCGTGCTGGAGATCGGTATGCATCCCAGCCTGCTGGATGTGAACGTGCATCCATCCAAGATGGAGGTAAGGTTCAGCAAAGAAGCAGAGCTTCGTCAATTTATCGAGGAAACAGTAAGTGCAGCGCTCGGCAAGCAGCGGCATATACCGGGTCCCGCACCGGCTGAGCGTTCTAAGCCCGTTTTCATTCAGGAAAATATCTCTTTTCATCAGCCCGAGCCATCCTTCCGTTCGATCGTGGACGATTCGGGGCGGCGAGTTGAGAGCAAGGAGAGTCAAACGTCATCCGGCGGCAGTCAAGCAGGCGGCAGCGGGCAAAACGACCGTTGGCCTTGGTCTGCAGCATCACGGTCGACGGGCAGCGGCATTGGAAATTATTCCAATCAAGCGGATCATTCCGCCGGATACTCTGTACGAAGCAGAAATGTACTTCCGGACTGGCAGAGCGCGCGTTCCGTCATCCCTAAGGATGCCGCCGAACGGCTGTATGCACCGCCGTCTGCTGAATTGCCTAATCAGCGGATGGCGGATCAGGTTATGCGTGAAACCGCAGCAGGTGCGGTGTTTGAAGCAGATACCGTTCATTCTGTGCATGAAAAGGACCCTTCACCAGAGCAGGTTCATCTCCCGCCTGGCAGCAGCCTTATATCGAGCACCGGAATACCTGCGGCTCCATCTTTTCCCGAGCTGTACTGGATCGGTCAGCTTCATGGAACGTATATCGTCGCCCAGAACGAAGAAGGCTTATTCTTAATCGATCAGCATGCGGCGCATGAGCGTATTCATTATGAATATTACTTCGATAAGTTTAGCCGTCCGCAGCAGGCGAGCCAGCAGCTGCTCGTGCCGATGACACTGGAATACACATCTACAGAGGCGGCAGCGCTGAAGGATCGGTTAGACTTCATGCTGGAGGCGGGAGTTGAGCTGGAGCCATTCGGCAGTCATACCTTCCTCGTAAGGTCTTATCCGGAGTGGCTGCCTCAAGGGGATGAGCAGTCGGTTATTGAAGAGATGATCGAATGGCTGCTGAATGAACGCGGATCCATTGATATCGGCAAGCTTCGGGAGAAGTCGGCTATTATGTGCTCCTGTAAAGCGTCTATTAAGGCCAACGACCGGTTGACCCGGGAAGAAGGGGAAGGCCTGCTGCATCGGTTAGGGGCGTGCAATCAGCCTTATACCTGCCCGCATGGCAGACCGATCGTTGTCCATATGTCTACTTACCAGCTGGAAAAAATGTTTAAACGGGTGATGTCATGATTGTTACTACACCGCATAAGCCCTCGGAAGAGCTGGTCGCTTACGCACACCGTATCAGTGAGGAGCTCGGCGGGCGTTTCGTCCCGAGGAAGCAGGATTCGCTGACCTTATTAAGGCAGCGGTACAATGATAACCGGCTGCTTGTTGCAGACGACCTGGGACTGCGTTATTATGAGGATTCGGACACTCCGCTGTATTTTCACCCCAGCATGGCGTATGTACGAGTGAAACGACTTCGCAAAGGGGAGCGTGACCCGTTGATTGATGTTTCGGGATGCGTTCCAGGCGATTCAATTGTCGATTGTACAGCTGGATTAGGTTCAGATTCTATCGTATTCTCATATGCGGCAGGTGCGGGTGGACAGGTCACCGCTTTGGAGAGTGCGCAAGTGCTGTCCACTGTCATCCGGGAAGGCCTGCAGTCCTATCAAACCGGACATGAAGATGTCAATGAAGCTCTCCGTCGTATTGAGGTCATATGCATGGACCACAAGAGTTGGTTAGAAAAGCAGCCGGACAAGAGTGTTGATATTGTGTATTTCGACCCGATGTTCAGGCAGCCGCTTCACGACTCTTCATCCATCCAGCCCCTTAGGGCTCTTGCAAACCGCGCAGCCCTGGATGAGGACTCGGTTCAACATGCGATACGCGTGGCCCGCAAATCCGTCGTGCTCAAGGAGCACCGGGATAGCGGCGAATTTGTTCGCCTGGGCTTTGAGCGCAAGCACGCTAACAAAATTGCTTATGGAGTGATCACATCGTCATGAGCAACTCTGACAACATGAATACAATGGATAAACCGAAACTGCTCGTTCTGATCGGACCGACTGCAGTGGGTAAAACCAGACTGAGTCTGGATATTGCCAAGGCCTGGAATGCTGAAATCATCTCCGGCGATTCTATTCAGGTCTACCGGGGCATGGACATCGGGACCGCCAAAATCAAGCCTGAGGAGCAGGAAGGGATCCCGCATCATCTGATAGATATTTGTGACCCTGTTCACCCGTTCTCGGCTGCAGAATTTCAGGAACGATGCGCCGTTCTGATTCCGGACATTACAGCCCGTGGCAGGCTTCCTTTCATTGTTGGCGGTACGGGCCTCTATGTGGAGTCTGTTGCATACGGTTATGATTTTGCCGATGTAGGCTCGGATGAGTCTTTTCGAGAGATGCAGGTTACATACGCGCTCGAACATGGCGCAGAAGCTTTGCTGGAGAAGCTGCGGGTTGTCGACCCTGACTCTGCCGGGCGGCTTCATGTCAACGATCAACGAAGAATCATACGTGCATTAGAAATTTATCATCTGACTGGAACTACCTTATCCCAGCAGCTCGCAAGGCAGAATAAGACGTCGCCTTTTGAACTCTGTATCATTGGCCTGACGATGGACCGAGCCGTTCTTTACACACGCATTAATGAACGCGTGGATGCCATGATTGAGGAAGGGCTTGTTGATGAGGTGAGAGGGCTGTTAGAGCGCGGCGTTCCTGTGGATGCGGTATCCATGCATGGGCTTGGCTACAAGGAGATCGTACTTTATTTGCAGGGTCATCTCTCGCTCGAAGAAGCGGTTGAATTGCTAAAACGGGACACCCGCAGATTTGCCAAGCGGCAGCTGTCATGGTTCAGACACATGAAAGATATTCATTGGATCGACAGTTCTGAAAATTTTCACAAGAATTTGCAAACGATTCATGGTATAATAGCAGGAAAGTTTAGGATGAACATTGAATATACTTCTAACCAATCTTTTTGACGATGGGGGTAACGGCTAATGAACAAATCAATCAACATTCAGGATACTTTTCTCAACCAATTGCGCAAAGACAACGTCCCGGTTACGGTATATTTAACCAATGGATTTCAAATTCGCGGCGTTATTAAAGCGTTTGACAACTTTACCATCGTTATTGACAGTGAAGGCCGTCAACAAATGGTGTACAAGCATGCAATTTCGACCTTTACCCCGCAGCGCAATGTATCGTTAGTACAGGTGCAAGACAACGAAGCTTAGGCACCCAAACGGCACGTTTTGAAACTTTTTCTCGACGTGAACCGTTTAATTGGATAGCGGCACGACAGAGCAACCCTTGCGACGTGCGGGGTTGTTCTTTTCGTTTAGGCTTAGAATGTTTCTGCTATGCCGTTGCCGTGTACATTTATAGGGTATAAATAGAGACGAGAGCTATAACTCGTTAAAGCTGGAGGGGAACCTTGCTATGACCGAAGGACCACGCACCAAGAAGAAGGTAGAAAAGAAGACAGAGAAGAAGAAAGGCAAACGCAAATTTTCCGGACGCAAGCTGCTTGTCTGGCTGTTCTTTACAGGGGCGGTCGCCGTCGTTTGCGGGATCATCGGCTATTTGTTAATTATTTTGAACGGTGAACGAATTCTGACGGAGAATCAGGATAAATTCATTCTGCCCGAAGCTTCAACGATCTACGATTCTAATCATAATGAGGTTATGAAGCTGTCCCAATCCGGAGGCAACCGGGAAAATGTAGAGTTCAATGAAATTCCGAAGCTGGTCAGAGACGCCGTAATTGCGACAGAGGATAAGCGGTTCGAAGAACATTCCGGGATCGATCTATGGTCAATCGGAAGGGCATTAGTACGGGACGTTATATCCAGAAGCGCTGCGGAGGGCGGCTCTACGATTACTCAGCAGCTTGCAAAGAACTTGTTCCTGACCCAAGATAAAACATTCTTCCGTAAAGCAACGGAAGCTTCGATAGCTGTTGCTCTTGAGCATAAGAGGACGAAAGACGAAATATTGACGATGTACTTGAATCGGATTTATTACGGCAAAGGCGTCTACGGAATCAAAGCGGCAGCGGATTATTATTTTGATAAACCGTTAAAAGACTTAAAAATCTGGGAAATTGCTACGCTTACGGGAATACCGAAGGCGCCAAGCACGTATAACCCGATAAGAAATCCGGAGAAGTCGACGGAACGCCGCAATGTGGTGCTCCAGTTGATGTTTGATCAAGGGTATATTACACAGGCTGAACTAGCGGAAGCCAAGACTCATACGTATACTCCAACCGAGCATGCCGTTACAAGTGATACGTATCCGGCATTCATTGATTATCTGGTCGATGAGGCTGAAGATAAAACAGGCCTTACTGAGGAACAGCTCCGGGTAGGCGGATACAAAATCTTTACCACTTTAAACACGAATGCACAGTCGATTATGGAAAAAGAATTTGCCGATGACGATAATTTCGAGAAAAGCGTCGATGATCAGAAGGTTCAAGGCGCTATGATTATTATTGATCACCGGGATGGAACGATCCAAGGTCTTGTCGGAGGCCGGGACTATGAGAAAAAAGGAACAAACCGTGTCCTGATTCCCCGTCAGCCTGGATCTGGCTTCAAGCCCGTTACAGTCTATGGTCCGGCAATCGATACCGGCGATTATTTCCCGTGGTCCATCGTGCAGGATGTCAAGAAATGCTATGGCGACTACTGTCCGAGCGATTCCAATGCGAACAAATACATTGGTCCGATTACGATTCGCCAATCAATTAAGGAATCCCGAAACGCCTCAGCGGTATGGCTCTTGAATGAAATCGGCGTCAAAACCGGACTGAATTTCGCTGAGAAGCTAGGCTTTCAGCTCGATGACAAGAAGGACCGGAACTTGGCGATTGGTCTGGGCGGATTGACAACAGGGGTAACACCGCTGCAGATGGCCACCGCATACAGCGCTTTTGCAAATGACGGCAAATCGGTAGATCCGCACGCTCTTCTGGAAATTAAGGACAGTAATGATCAGCCGATCTATCAATACAGTCCACCGGATGCGGAACAGATCATGAAACCGGAGACGTCGTACTATATGACGGACATCATGCAGGGCGTCGTTGAGAAGGGCGGAACAGGAACACGAGCGCGTATCGATCGCCCTGTTGCCGGTAAAACAGGAACGACGCAGCACGGTCTTCCCAACTATACATCCAGCTATAACCGTGATGCTTGGTTCTCAGGCTATACAGCGGAATGGACAGCAGTGGTCTGGATGGGTTACGACAGAACCGACAAGAACCATCTATTGAAGAAAAGCAGTTCGCAGTCCGCGGCGATGTTCGGTAAAGTGATGGAAGCCGCTATGAAAGACGTTCCGAAATCCAGCTTCCATAAACCGGCTAAGGTAGAGGAAGAGAAGCCGCCGGCAGGCATCGCGAATTTCAATGCGATTTATGACCCGCAGAATGTAAGGGTCAAATTAGTCTGGACAGCTGCGGAAGGCAGCGGTCTTACGTACCGTGTTTACCGGAAAGAAGCGAGTGAAGCTGAGTTTACGCGTCTCCTGGATTCACTTGATACGACCGGAGTCGACGATATGAGCGTTGCCCCAGGCATGACCTATACGTATTACGTCACGCCTTATGATGCAAGCAAGGACATTGAAGGCAAACCGTCCGGGCAGGTAACTGTTGAAATTCCGGCTGAAGAACTGACGCCGGTTGATCCCGAAATTCCAGGTAACGGTGAAACGCCGGGCAACGGTCAAACGCCGGGTGACGGTACCGACATACCGGGTAATGGAGGAGAGACGCCAGGCGATGGCAATCAGAACCCGGGAAATGGCGGCGAAACACCAGGTAATGGCAGCGGTCAAGAGCCAGGAAACGGCAACGATGGGCAAACGCCTGGTAATGGCGGGGGCAATGGAGGAGAGACGCCAGGCAATAACGGGCAGCCGCCTGGTAATGGAAACGGGAAAGATAAACCGGGAACTACACCGCCGGATGGCGGTGATCCCGTGAATCCGGACGGACTATTACCCAATCCGCCAGTTGACCAAGGGACTGCGGGTGGCACTTAGGCTTACGAATTAAAATTAGAGCCGGATGCAGGAAGCTGCAAGACTATTAACCACTAACCATTAAGGGGCAGACAATAACCATGAAGCAAATGATTGTACTAGCAGCCGTTCTCCTGCTCGTTCTAACGGGCTGCGGCAATAAACCGAACAATGAAACTCCAGCCGCAGGTACTGATAATACAGCGTCAAACAGCGGCACAACTGCTGGCGGCAATAACGCTGCCGATGCAAAATCTTGGTCTGAGCCGCCGAAGATGACGATTGACAAGAACAAAACGTATCTGGCTCATTTCAAGACAGACAAGGGAGAATTCACAGCTGAGCTCTTCGCCAAAGATGCGCCAATCACCGTGAATAACTTTGTTTTCCTGGCGAATCAGAAGTTCTTTGATGGTATCAAGTTTCATCGCGTAATCAGTGACTTCATGATCCAAACCGGGGATCCGCTCGGCAATGGAACGGGCGGCCCTGGATATAATATTCCAGATGAGCTGGACAACGGGCATAAGTACGAGGTAGGCACATTGGCCATGGCGAACACCGGGCAGCCTAGCAGCGGCGGAAGCCAGTTCTTCATCTGTACGGGGCCGACTGCAGCAAATCTGGATCAGCAGCCCAGCTATTCAATCTTCGGTAAAATCGCCGAAGGTATGGATGTTGTAACCGCAATTGCGAATACTCCGGTTGAGGAGAGCAACGGTGAGTTGAGCAAGCCGATCGATGATGTATTGATTAGCTCCGTAACCATTGAAGAGAAATAAATCATTGACACTAGGAGGGCGCTTAGGCGGCTCTCCTTTTTTACACCTGCAGGGCAAGAACTATAGTTCTCCCAGCGTACTCAGCCAGGCATGAGGAAGAAGGTTCTTGCATTAACTTTAATGATGGGGTCAGCAGGTGGCTGTCAAGCTTTTTTAGCTTGTTCGCTGCTTTAACCTACGGAATAGCTTGGTTTATTTTCCATGGCTGCTGGAGATGAAGGTTAAGTTGTGGTAAGCTTTTTTTAAATCTATAGGAAATTGTAGATCCTGCAACAGCCAGAAAGCGATCCTAATGGAAAGGTCGTTCTGTATGAAACGTAAATTTTCTGACCGAGCCAATTGGCGCCGCATCCTGCGAAGAAGCTATACATGCCTTGCAATGGACGGAGACGAGTTTAAAGGATTGGTTACTTTTTATCGGATCCACGAATTGCGCGAGCCGCTTTGGAAAGAATACAATGGGCGTAAATTATGTCTTGCTGATCGCGGTTACCTGTGGATGCAGCACTTTCCGCGCGGTGAGCATTTTGTTGTTACGACGATGTTTGACGATAAGAACAAGGTTGTTCAATGGTACATTGATATTTGCAAAACACAAGGGCTTACCGATCAGCAGGTTCCATGGTTCGATGATTTATATTTGGATGTTGTTGTGCTTCCAAGCGGAGAGGTGTTTCTGCTGGATGAGGATGAGCTTGAGGAAGCGGTTCGCGACGGCGCTGTCACCTCCAAGGATGCTGCACTTGCGCGTAAGACGGCGGGACGTCTTTTATCATCCATTCGCAATGGAAGGTTTCGCTACTTCACAATGAGCCTGAAACACCGCAAGGCGCTGGCACCTCAGAGCGGGGAGCTTAGCGAATCATGAAATCAGCGGTGAAGCCGGCAGCCGCCAAGTCTGCCGTAAAACCGGTACGGCATAAGAAACGCTCCCGAAAGCGATTCCGCCCGGTTGTCCTGCTGCTGCGCATAGCAGCTTGGACTGCGGCAGTTGGCGTGTTCTGGTGTGCTTATTTGTTATGGGTCATTAACAGTTATGAGGTTCCGAAGCCTATACCGAAGGCCGATGCCGCAATTGTGCTTGGCGCTTCCTTATGGAGCGATGAGCCAAGCCCTGGATTGCGTGAACGGCTTGAATACGCATTTAATTTGTACAAGCATGGCAATGTGCAGCATCTGATCCTTACCGGAGGCCTCGATCATAACGGGTCCACACTAACGGAAGCCGAAGGCATGCGCAATTATTTGGTTGAAAAAGGGATTCCCAAAGAGCGTCTCGTGCTTGAGAATGATGCGCGAAGTACATATGAGAACCTGCTGTTCAGCAAGCCTATTGCCAAGAAGAACGGCTGGGATAAGCTGATTATCGTAACGAACGACTATCATTCTCCAAGATCGGCGGAGATTGCGGACTATTTGGGCTATACGAATACTGCGGTGCTCGGATTTAAGTCTCAAGTGCTGTCTACGGCGCGCAATCAATCCAGAGAAGTATTAGCGTTTACGAAGTGGAAGATGGATTCCTTGCTGCTGCGGATCGGTCTGCAGATGCCGGATACGCCGTTCTAATCATCGAATCACCTTGTCATCCTTTGAAAACTGTTAATATGGCTGGTATCGCTAGAATACAATGGATCATGCGGCGTATAAGACGAGGATGATCCAGCATTCGGGCAAAGTCATATACCGCCCCCATTACCGGTTGCGAAGGATAGGTGATCAAGCAGATGAATGAGCGAGTCGTATCTTCAAGTACAGCCGGCAGCGCCAGACCGTCGCGGCAAATCAATGTCGTCCTGCGCAGTCAAGAGTCTTTCACAGGCGCAGCTGCCGCACAAACCGTAGAAGCTGAACCTGTTTCACAGGTTAAACCTTTAGTCAGCAATGACCCCTACTTGGAAATTCAACGAGAGCTCGATCCCATGGTCGGCCTCGATAACGTTAAGCTGCTGATCTATGAGATTTTCGCACTGCTCCAAATCAGCCGTATGCGTACGGATGCTGGATTATCCGGCGGTTCGCATGTCTATCATATGATTTTTAAAGGAAACCCCGGCACAGGCAAGACGACCATTGCGAGGATCGTAGCAAAGCTGTTTAATAAGATGGGCGTTTTGTCTAAAGGCCATCTTATAGAAGTGGAGCGGGCAGACCTTGTAGGTGAGTATATCGGCCATACCGCACAGAAAACACGTGATTTGGTGCGGAAAGCTCTGGGCGGCGTGTTGTTTGTGGACGAAGCGTACAGCTTGGCGCGGGGTGGGGAGAAGGATTTCGGCAAGGAAGCCATTGATACCTTGGTGAAATCAATGGAAGATTACCGCAATCAGTTTGTGCTCATCCTCGCTGGTTATCCGCTGGAAATTGAACATTTTATGATGACCAATCCCGGATTGCCTTCGCGTTTTCCGATCCAGATTGATTTTCCCGATTACTCTGTGGATCAGCTTATCCAAATTGCAGAATTGATGGCGAAAGATCGGGATTATACGTTGATGCCGCAGTCGATCTTCAAGCTTCGCCAGCATCTGATGCAGGAGAAGACGGCCTCGTTCTATGCGTTCAGCAATGCGAGATACGTGCGCAATGTGATTGAGAAGGCCTTCCGTCATCAAGCGGTACGATTGCTTAATCATTACCCCAGCACCTCCCCTGGCAAGCAGGAGCTTATGGCAGTCCGCCCGGAAGATTTGAAGTGGGACAAATAACAGTCAATTTAATAAACGGATATACCCAAAAAGGAGCCCGCCTCATCGATGAGACAAACAACCTATGACACCGAGCAGGATATATTAGATCGTGCCGTGCTGGTGAGCCTCGTAACGCAGGATATCAAACGAGGTTCCAGCGACCCGGAGCATTCCCTTGAAGAGCTCGTAAGTTTAGCTGAGACGGCAGGTGTAGAAGTGCTCTCGACAATGGTTCAAAATAAAGAAGCGCGTGATACGAAGTGGTTTATTGGAAAAGGAAAAGTGGAAGAATTAAAAGCGATGGCTGATGAGCTTGGTGCTACGACGGCGATTTTCGATCAAGAGCTTTCAGGCGCTCAGGTGCGGAACCTTGAAGAAGCGCTGGATCTGAAAATCATTGATCGGACGCAGCTAATCTTAGAGATCTTCGCACAGCGTGCGAAGACGAGAGAAGGGATCATTCAAGTCGAGCTGGCCCAGCTGAGCTATTTGCTGCCTCGATTATCGGGGCACGGCAAGAACTTATCCCGTCTGGGCGGCGGAATTGGAACGCGCGGTCCAGGGGAATCCAAGCTGGAGACTGACCGCCGTCATATCCGTGATCGGATCTCCGATCTCAAGAATGTGCTGGAGGAAGTCGTACGCCATCGTACGCTCCACCGTGAACGCAGACGCAAATCAGGCGTGCCTCAGGTTGCTTTGGTCGGATATACGAATGCCGGCAAGTCGACTCTTCTTCGAGAGCTTACCCAAGCAGATGTGTACGTGGAGAACCAGCTGTTTGCCACGCTTGATCCGACTTCCAGAAATTTGGAGCTGCCAAGCGGCAAGGAAGTCGTGCTAACGGATACCGTAGGCTTCATTCAGAATTTGCCTCATGATCTGATTGCCGCGTTCCGGGCAACGCTGGAGGAGGTTCTAGAGGCCGATCTGGTTCTGCATGTGATTGACAGCTCGTCCCCTATGCGGGAAGAACAAATTGCAGTTGTTGAGAACATTCTTCAGGAGCTTGGCGCAGCAGGGAAGCCCACCCTTCGGATATACAACAAAATTGATCTTTGCCAGGATGACGGTTCAGAACTTCTGCCGGCAAACCGTGAAGATGCGCTAGTTATGAGTGCGTACCGTGCAGAGGATTTACTGCGTCTTCGTCAGATCATTCAAGATCGGATGACAGGGGATACACGTACATTTGTTCTGCCGGCAGAGCGGGGCGATCTCATTGCCCTTGCTTACCGAACAGGGGATGTCATTGCTCAGGATGTAGACGGAGATCATATGCGCCTCACCGTTCAGCTCAATAAACAGGATTATGAAGTGCATGGCTACAAGCTGGAAAGCTATGTCGAGCAAGTGTAACAAGACGTGGAATTGTGAGGAGAGACAACGGTTGTGATACAGCATGAGAATGAGACTTGGAAAAAGCTTTTAGATTGGGCGGATGTGGCGGAAGAACAGGTTAACGCCATGTTCCGCTCATTGGACAAAATCGCCGAACGTAATCATTGGAAAGTCATCCAGGCTTTTCAACGTCATCGTGTAAGCGATTTTCATTTTAACGGTTCTACCGGTTATGGATATAATGATCGCGGACGTGAAGTTCTCGATCTTGTGTATGCCGACATTATGGGTGCCGAGGCCGCTCTTGTTAGACCGCATTTCGTGTCAGGCACGCATACGATCGGCTGTGCCTTGTTTGGTCTGCTGCGACCTGGCGATGAGCTGCTTTACATTACGGGCAGGCCTTATGACACGCTTCATAAGGTGATTGGGAAGCCCGGAGATGGGACAGGCTCTCTGCAGGATTTCGGCATCACCTACACGGAGGTTCCGCTCAATGAGAGCGGCTCTGTCGACTGGGACGCCGTTCAGTCTAAGATGAACGAGCGAACTAAGGTTATCGGCATTCAGCGTTCACGGGGCTATGACTGGCGTTCTTCTTTTACCGTAGCCGAGATTGGCGAGATGGTTAAGCGGGTAAAAGCATGGAAGCCGGATGTAACTGTTTTTGTCGACAATTGCTATGGGGAGTTCACTGAGGAGCTTGAGCCTACGCAGGTTGGCGTCGATTTGATGGCAGGATCTCTTATCAAAAATCCGGGAGGGGGTCTTGCTCCTACCGGGGGATATGTTGCGGGAACGAAACATGCAGTAGAACTGACATCCTATCGGCTGACAGCCCCTGGGATCGGCGGTGAGGTAGGAGCTACACTCGGGACACTACGCTCAATGTTCCAAGGGTTATTTTTAGCCCCGCATCTAGTCGGACAAGCACTCAAAGGAAGCGTCTTCGCCGCAGCGATCTTCGAGAGACTCGGGTTTGAATCTAATCCGCCTTGGAATGCTCCCCGTACGGATCTGATCCAGGCGGTAAAGTTTAAGGAAAGCGACCAGCTGATCGCTTTTGTCCAAGGCATTCAGAAAGCAGCGGCGGTGGATTCCCATGTTGTGCCTGAGCCGTGGGACATGCCCGGTTATGAGCATCCGGTAATCATGGCTGCTGGAACGTTCATGCAGGGAGGCAGCTTGGAGCTGTCTGCAGATGCACCGATAAGGGAACCTTATATCGCTTATATGCAAGGCGGGCTCACCTATTCGCATGTCAAATACGGTGTTCTGAACGCTTTAAAAGTGCTTGCCGAGCGACAGTTAATTGTGATTAAACCTTACACAACTTGACATGTTTTTGGCAGAAGGGTACAATAAACACATAAATTCAGATACTGGAAGGTTGATGCGACATGGGTGACGAAATACGCAGAAATATGGCGCTTTTTCCGATCGGCATCGTCATGAAATTGACCGACTTAACAGCACGCCAAATCCGTTACTACGAGCAGCATGAATTGATTGTTCCGGCTCGTACGTCCGGGAACCAGCGGCTGTTCTCGTTCAATGATGTGGAGAGGCTGCTTGAGATCAAATCGCTGATCGAAAAAGGCGTTAACATTGCCGGCATTAAGCAAGTAATGTATCCGGTTTCGAAAGAGTCCGAGGATGCGACAGTTGTAAGTGAACTCTCCGAAGTTAAGCGTCGCGAGCTCTCTGACGCGCAGCTTCATCGTTTGCTGAAGCAGCAGCTGCTGGAGAAGAGACCTGGCAAAGCATCAATGATTCAAGGTCAGCTATCCCGTTTCTATAACAAAAAGTAACAGTCATTTTGTTTCTACACAGCAATTAACTTTCAAAGGAGATGATATCGTGAGTTTCACTAAAGACGACATCCGACGTATTGCCAAAGAAGAAAATGTAAGATTTATTCGCTTGCAGTTTACTGACTTGCTGGGAACTATTAAGAACGTGGAAATTCCGGTAAGCCAACTGGAGAAAGCGCTCGATAATAAAATGATGTTCGACGGATCTTCAATTGAAGGTTATGTTCGTATTGAGGAATCCGATATGTATTTATACCCGGATCTGGAAACGTGGGTTGTATTCCCATGGGTTGCGCAGGATCGCGTCGCTCGTTTGATCTGCGATATCTACATGCCGGACGGAACACCTTTTGCAGGTGACCCGCGCGGAATTCTGAAGCGTGCTTTGGTTGAAGCCGAAGAGCTTGGATTCTCAGCGATGAATGTCGGACCGGAGCCTGAGTTCTTCTTGTTCAAGACGGATGATAAAGGCGAACCAACGACTGAGCTTAACGACCAGGGTGGTTATTTCGATCTTGCGCCTATGGACCTTGGTGAGAACTGCCGCCGCGAAATTGTTTTGACTCTTGAGGAAATGGGCTTTGAAATCGAAGCTTCTCACCATGAGGTTGCTCCCGGTCAGCATGAAATTGATTTTAAATATGCGGATGCCATTAAAGCAGCCGATCAGATTCAAACATTCAAGCTAGTCGTTAAAACGGTTGCCCGCCAACACGGACTGCATGCTTCCTTTATGCCTAAACCGTTGTTTGGTGTAAACGGATCCGGTATGCACTGCCACCAATCCTTGTTTCGCGGCAACGTGAATGCTTTCTACGATGAGAGTGACAAGCTTGGCCTAAGCCAAATCGCTCGGTATTACATGGCTGGTATCCTGCGTAATGCCCGTGCATTCTCAGCGATCACAAACCCGACGGTTAACTCTTACAAACGTCTTGTACCAGGCTATGAAGCGCCTGTGTATGTGGCGTGGTCCGCTAGCAACCGCAGCCCAATGGTTCGCGTACCAGCATCCCGCGGCCTGAGCACGCGTATTGAAGTTCGGAGCCCGGATCCAGCAGCGAATCCATATCTTGCACTTGCAGTTATGCTCAAAGCAGGTTTGGATGGCATTAAGAACAAAACACCGCTGCCGGCACCAACAGACCGCAACATCTACGTTATGACGGACGAAGAACGTATTGAAGAGGGCATTCCAACCTTACCGGATGATCTGAAGGAAGCATTGCTGGAGCTGCTTCGCAATGAAGTCATCTGTGATGCACTTGGCGATCATGCGCTAGCACATTTCTATGAGCTCAAAGAAATTGAGTGGGATATGTACCGCACGCAGGTTCATCAGTGGGAACGCGATCAATACTTATCTTTGTACTAAGCCGCTTATAGGAAAACTGCCAGGTAGCCTCGGAAGGGAGGAGCCTGGCAGTTTTTTGTTTGTTTGAGGCTTCTCGCCCCGTGCGATAGGCCGTTGTACGACGGCTGTTGTCCATCATATTTCATACCTGACTGCGAATTACACTTCGCTATCCTGATCAGCATACAATGCCACAAAAGGCTAAAGGCGGTGGCACAATTCGTATGGCATCAAACAAAACCGTTGAATTCAGGGTAACAGGATCTGTTCTGGCTAAAGTCGCACGCAAGATGGCGCCATTCTATTATAAAATAGCAGTGAACAAGACCTACGCAAAGGCTTGGTCCAAAGCGGTCCGGGAGGCCGATCTCGACAAAATGGAGAAGCTGTTTCAAACCGCAGTTACCGGAAAGCCTAACGGTTTATCCGCGAATGGAATCGGTTATTTTGTTGATTTTGAATTTCCGAAGCCAATCCTGCAGTATACGAACGGGACATCAATTATACCGGGAACGGCGCAGTTCACATTTGCTACACCGGTGCATCGAGCGATTGCCAAAGCGATTCTGCTCTTCTATATCAAGCTTTCTACCGATCGTTCTTATGCAGCGTCAGTTGCTTCGGCTGTACGCTCGAACAATAAGAGGCGTCTTTCTCATTTAGTTCGCATGTATGTCACTTCGAAGGCATTGAAATCGATTACGATCGATTTCGCCGGCTTCTCTTTGGGTTTTAAATATAGAGGGGTTAAACATACGTATGAGAATACGCTTTTCCGAGAATTTAGCGGTTAACCACCTGAGAAATCTCAGGATTTAGCAGCGATTGGGATACAATAAAGAAAGGTCCAATCTGTTCTGCTGTGTCAGCAGGACGGATTGGACCTTTCAATCGAAGAGGCAATTCAGTGAATATCGCGGAACAGTCCGATAACTTTACCGAGAATAGTTACATTGCGAAGACGAATAGGCTCCATGGAATCATTCGCAGGCTGCAACCGGATATGGTCGCGTTCCCGGTAGAAGGTCTTCACAGTTGCTTCATCGTCTTCTGTCATAGCTACAACGATGTCGCCGTTTGATGCAGATTGCTGCTGGCGGACGATAACATAATCGCCGTTATGTATGCCTGCATCAATCATGCTCTCGCCGACAATGTTAAGAATGAATACGGTATGATCGCCTACTTTTTCGGCTGGCAGCGGGAAGTAGTCCTCAATATTCTCAGTAGCTGTGATCGGGATACCTGCAGTTACTTTACCGATAACAGGAACCTTCGCGATTGCAAGCGGGAATGGAATTTCATTATCATCTGCATCCAGGATTTCAATGGCCCGGGGCTTGGTTGGATCCCGGCGGATCAACCCTTTCTTCTCCAAGCGGTCCAAGTGGCCGTGCACGGTTGAACTGGAAGCGAGTCCGACGGCTTCTCCGATTTCCCGAACGGAAGGCGGATATCCCTTCTCACGCACTTCCATCTTGATAAATTCAAGAATCGCCTGCTGGCGGTTTGAAAGTTTCGACACCAGAATCACTCCAAAGTTTCATTTGTGTCAAATTATAACACAGAACCGGAGTTCGTACAAACATAAGTTCGAGAAACAAGGGTTCGTATTTTTTAGGGAACAAATGTTCTTTTTATCTGTTGACTGCAAACGGGTGTTCGTGTTATTCTGATTTCAGAACAAATAGAACAAACGTTTGGGGTGCTGGAGAATGATGACAACGATATCTTCTTACTCTACTAACTATAAAGGAACCGAAGCGAAGCAAAGCAGCCTTCGGACACATAAGCAGTGGCGAGTAGAACGATTAGTACTTAGATTAGCTGTGGCAGCATTATTTTTTGTACTGCTGTTTACAGGTATGACGCTCATGAAGAGCTTTGCTAACAGTGAACAGCCTGCTGCAGCTGGTGCAGGGGAGCGGGTTATTATTGTTAGCTCAGGCGATACGCTATGGAATATCGCAAATGACATCCGTGACTCTGGTCAAGATGTTCGCAGAGTTGTATACGATCTGAAGGTACGCAATAATCTGACCTCGAGCACACTTCAAGCAGGTCAAACCTTAATTATTCCTGCAGATTAATGATGAATGGCTTGACGATCGTTGCATGACGAGATTTTGAATGCTGATATACAGACAGGTGGCAATCATTTCACAACTCCTCTCTAGGTTGATTTCCTTCTCTTGTTGACACTGTCCCGCCTTGACAATGCGGGATTAAAAATGTCAAAGTAAAGAGTGGAATATTGATCATACATAGAAAGGAGTTTTTTGTTATGGATGAACTTATTGCTCGGATTAATGAGCTTTCTAGAAAAAATAAAACAGTAGGCCTGACACCTGAAGAAACGATTGAGAGAGATGCACTGCGCCAGAAATACTTGGAAAATTTCAAACGAAACTTCCGTGATCAGCTCGATACCATCAAGTGGGCTGAAGATGAGGACGACAAGAATATGAAGCACTAAATCCATTAATAGGAGGTAATCCAAAATGCAATATCGTTTACTTGGTCGAAGTGGGCTTGCTGTATCTGAACTGTGTCTCGGAACGATGACTTTTGGCAATACAACTAGTGAGAGCGACTCCATCGATATGATTCACCGGTTCCTGGATCGTGGAGGTAATTTTCTCGATACAGCTAATGTGTATGTATCCGGACGCTCTGAGGAAATCGTAGGGAAAGCGATTCAAGACCGCCGATCTGAAGTTATTCTTGCGACAAAGGTGCGGTTTGCAACGGCTGGTCACCCAAATGGTGTGGGCGTATCACGCAAACATATTTTGGATGGGGTCGAAGCAAGCTTGAAGCGGCTTAATACCGACTATATCGATCTATATCAAGTTCATGTATGGGATCATGCCACACCGATTGAAGAAACATTACGTACACTTGACGACTTAGTTACGTCGGGTAAGGTTCGTTACATTGGCTGTTCGAATTTCTTTGCTTGGCAGCTTATGAAATCGCTGGCTACCAGTGATTGGAACCGTTATGTTCGCTTTATCTCGATCCAACCGCAGTACAGTCTGGTGAGCCGTGAGATGGACCGGGAAATGCTGTCTCTTTGCTTAGAGGAGAATGTGGGTGTTATCCCATGGGCGCCGCTTGGCGGAGGCTTCCTCACCGGCCGTTATACGAGAGAGGAACCGAACTCAGGCCGCTTAACTGCAAAAGCCGGCGAGAGCTCTTGGGCCATTCGTGCGAACGAGCAAAACTTTGCTGTTCTTGATGCGGTCCTTCACGCAGCTAAGGAGCTTGATAAAACCCCGGCACAAGTCGCACTCAGCTGGCTGCTGCAGCGAGAAGGCATTACATCACCGATTTTTGGAGCTAGCACGCTTGAACAGTTTGAGGATAATATGGGAGCTGTCGGCTGGTCGATGCCGGAACCCGTTTGGAAACGGTTGGATGAAGTGAGTTCGCTTCCATCCGAATATCCGAACCGATTTATCGCAAAATTCGCAAGACCGTTTTAGAAGCATTGAGGCTTAGTTTGTTATACCTATGAGGGGGAAATACATTGTCACGATCTTGGGAACGGAAAGTACAGAAGAATCAATCAACGATTAACAAACAGCGCAAAAAACAAGGAAAAGAGCCTTTGATGTCCACAAGCGGCAAATCGTCTGCTGCGCCGGTAGATACGTATAGGGGCCGCAGTATTCTAATGCCTGCGTTTCTCGTATTGTTCACCGCCATGTACGTCATCTTAACAGTTGGTTCTGAATCCTATAAGGAATCGAATACCATGTTCTGGGTAACCATTGGATTGTATTTGTTCCTTGCGTTAGTATTTGTTCTGCGCCGACCATACATGGCGGTCGGCAAGGATTTCATCCGTTCCCGTCGATTTGGGGGAGACCGTTCGCTCTACAAAGCGAATATTAAGTCGATCACCCTTCAAAAGGGCTACATTATTATTGCACAGCAAAAGGGCGGCAATTGGGTGTTCTCTCGTGTCATTAATCGCTATCCAACGAATGAAATGGGCGAACGTTTACGCTCCTTTGCTGCAAGCCAAGATATTCCCCTTACAGAAAAATAGATGACTGGAGTGCGATTGTGACTATGGCTAAGAAAGCAGTTCTTTTTGATCTGGATGATACGTTATTATGGGATGACCGCAGTGTAAAGGAAGCCTTTGAGGCTACCTGCAGAGCGGCATCTGCCAAAACTGGGATTGATGCAGAGGCATTGGAAGAAGCGGTGCGCCATGAAGCGCGCGAGCTGTACCAAACCTATGAAACCTTTGCGTTCACCAAAATGATCGGGATTAATCCCTTTGAAGGCTTGTGGGCTGATTTCAGGGAAGGCGAGCAGGAAGAATTCCGTAAGCTTGAACTTCTTGCACCCGGTTACCGGAAGGAAGCTTGGACTCGAGGATTGAAGGCACTGGGAGTAGATGATGCAAAGCTTGGTGCTGAGCTTGCCGAGCAGTTCCCAGCAGAACGCCGGAAACGTCCGTACATATATGAAGAGACCTTCCGCATGCTGGACAAGCTAAAAGGGCAGTACAAGCTGCTGCTGCTCACCAACGGCTCGCCAGATCTTCAAAAAGAGAAGCTTGCGGGAGTTCCTCAGCTGGTTCCGTATTTCGATCACATTATCATCTCCGGTGAGTTTGGCCAGGGTAAGCCTGCTGCTCCTATCTTTCTGCATGCCTTAGAACGTCTGTCCATTGACCCGGAAGATGGTATCATGGTTGGAGACAAACTGACCACAGATATTCTTGGCGCCAACACGATCGGAATGACTTCCGTATGGGTCAACCGCCATGGCATGACAAGAACAGATGAAATTATTCCTACTCATGAGATCAAACACTTAGAAGAGCTGCTGCCTCTGCTCGTTTAGAGCTGCTTGGTCAGCATGAAACTTTGAAACACAAAGACCCTTTCCAAGACATGATCTCCGGTGCGGAGCATACTGCCTTGGAAAGGGTCTTGTTTGTTTAACGTTTTATTTGGTTATGCTTGTGCTTTCTGAAACGTTGGATCTTCAAACGGATGCGCGATCCAGCCTTCTTTCTCGATGAAGAGTCGAACAGCAACAATTTGACGATTGTCCATCAAGGTGAAGAAGTGCGGTTTGTATTCAGGAACGGAAATAACATCGCCTGCCTCAAGCTCGACGTCGAAGTAACCAACCTCGTCGGCACCTTTAATAATGAAGATTCCACGGCCTGCCGTAATGGCGCGAACCTCATCTTCTGTATGCGTGTGAACCTGCTCGAATTTACGCAGCACTTCATCGAGATTTGGAGTTGCGTCAGATAGAGCAACAATATCCCAAGTATGGTAGCCGCGTCGTGCTGCAAGATCATTAATTTCATCGCTATAAGTCGATAAAATAAGTTCTTTGTCTTCATCTGATAAGACAAATTTGTTGTCAAGTTCTGCAGGCAGCTTAGCTGGATTCCAATGTTCATATAATACTTCTTGTTTCTCTAAAAAGGCGCGAACGTTTTCTTCGCCGGAAATACGTTCGTCGGTATTGCGAATACGGATTTCTGCCATTGGGAGATCCCTCACTTCAAAAAGTTTTAATTCCGATAAGAATAATTATAAAGCAAAACAGAAAGGCTGTCGACCGCAGATGATGTGACAGATAGAGCCTTTTCACGCACGTTCGATTCTGATAGACTAAAGATTAATGATTTTGGCTGACGCTCGCCTTATAGAGAAGATAAATTCTATGTTGGTGAACGCAGTTTCGGAAAGGAAGTTCATCTATGTCAAAACCGACGATACAGGAAATGTTAGATAAACGCATTCTCATTCTCGATGGAGCGATGGGAACAATGATTCAGCAAGCAGATCTCGGGCCTGAGGATTTTGGCGGCGAGGAGCTTGAAGGCTGTAATGAAATGCTTGTTCTGACACGGCCTGATGTTATTCTTGGTATCCATGAAGCTTATTTGGAAGCTGGCACGGATATATTAGAAACGAATACATTCGGAGCGACAAGCGTTGTACTGAATGATTATGATATCCCGGAGAAGTCCCGAGAGATTAACCTTGCGGCTGCAGCGCTGGCCAGGCAAGCGGCTGATAAATTTTCGACTCCGGAGCATCCACGTTTTGTAGCCGGAGCAATGGGACCGACGACCAAGACATTATCCGTTACCGGGGGAGTAACATTCGATGAGCTCGTTGACAGTTATTATGAGCAAGCGGTTGCTCTGATCGAAGGAAATGTCGATACACTGCTGCTTGAGACTTCACAGGATACGCTCAATGTTAAAGCAGGTACAATCGGGATTCAAAAAGCTTTCATAACGACAGGAAAGAAACTGCCGATTATGATTTCCGGAACAATCGAGCCGATGGGTACAACGCTGGCCGGACAGAACATTGAATCGTTCTACATTTCGCTTGAGCATCTTAACCCGATATCCATCGGACTTAACTGTGCTACGGGCCCCGAATTCATGCGTGACCATATTCGTTCCTTGTCCGCGATTTCACGCTCGGCGATCAGCTGTTATCCGAATGCAGGGTTGCCGGATGAGAACGGACAATACCATGAATCACCGGCGTCGCTCGCCAAGAAAATGGGTGCTTTTGCAGAGCAGGGCTGGTTGAACATTGCTGGCGGCTGCTGCGGCACAACTCCGGATCATATTCGTGCAATGGCTGAAACTCTTGCTAATTTTGAGCCGCGGCGTGAACAAGGGGATCATCCTCCGGCAGTTTCGGGTATTGAAACCGTCTTTATTGAAGAGGATAACCGTCCAATCATGATCGGGGAACGGACCAATATCTCTGGTTCGCGTAAGTTCAAGCGTCTAATTAAAGAAGAGAAGTTTGAAGAAGCATCGGAAATCGCCAGAGCGCAGGTTCGAGGCGGAGCTCATGTCATTGACATCAATCTTCAGGATACAGATATTGATGAAGCAGGGGCTGTTCATAGGTTTCTGCCGGAAGTTGTGAAGAAAGTTAAAGCGCCGTTGATGCTCGATTCAACTTATGACCACATTATTGAGCTTGGTTTGAAATACTCGCAGGGCAAAGCCATTATTAACTCCATCAATCTGGAGGATGGCGAATCCAAGTTCGAGAAGATACTCCCGCTTATTCATCAATACGGAGCTTCTGTCGTGTGTATTCTAATTGATGAGAGAGGACAAGCCGTTTCCCGTGAAGCGAAAATGGAAGTCGCTACCCGTTCTTATAACCTGCTTGTCGACAAATATGGAATGAACCCGGAAGATATTATTTTCGACCCTAATATGTTCCCGGTAGGTTCGGGTGATCCTCAGTACATTGGTTCTGCGGTTGAGACGCTCGAGGGTATTCGGATGATTAAGGAGAAGTTTCCAAAGGCGAAGACGATCCTCGGCTTGAGTAACATCTCTTTCGGATTGCCGCCGGCAGGACGTGAAGTATTAAATTCGGTTTATCTGTATCACGCGACCAAATCCGGTCTTGATTATGCAATCGTGAATACCGAGAATCTGGAGCGTTATGCCTCCATTCCGGCTGAAGAACGCCAATTAGCGGAAGAGCTCATTTACAATACAACGGATGATACTTTAGCCGCATTTGTCGCCGCATTCCGGGATAAGAAGATCGAGAACAAAGAGAAGACTTCGAATCTTCCTCTGGAGGAGCGCCTCGGTTCGTATGTCATCGAAGGAACGAAGGAAGGGCTTATTCCTGATTTGGAAGAAGCACTAAAGAAGTACTCGCCGCTAGAAGTCATCAACGGACCTCTCATGGAAGGGATGGCCGAAGTAGGCCGGTTGTTCAATAACAATGAGCTCATCGTAGCGGAAGTGCTGCAGAGCGCAGAGGTTATGAAAGCGTCGGTCGCCTATCTGGAGCCTTTCATGGAGAAGAATGAGACTGCCGTTAAAGGAAAAATCATTCTAGCCACCGTTAAAGGTGATGTTCATGATATCGGTAAAAACCTGGTGGAGATCATCCTCTCCAATAATGGGTACAAAATAATCAATCTTGGCATCAAAGTACCGCCAGAGCAGCTGATTGAAGCTTATCGCAAAGAAAAAGCGGATGCCATCGGACTATCCGGCTTGTTAGTTAAATCAGCCCAGCAGATGGTTATAACGGCACAGGATTTACGAACGGCTGGTATTGATGCGCCTATTATGGTCGGCGGAGCGGCATTAACACGAAAGTTCACGAAGAACCGGATTGGTCCGGAGTACGATGGGCTTGTGCTCTATGCGAAAGACGCGATGGACGGACTTGATATTGCCAACCGGCTGATGAATCCACAGCAGCGGCAAGTGTATGAAGAAGAAATGGCTGCATTCAAAGCTGCGGGCGGCATAGAAGAGGAAGAGAAGAAGCCGCTTCCTGAGCTGACACGCGTGGAGCGTTCAAGCATTTCGGTGGATGCTCCGGTATATATTCCGCCTGATCTGGAACGCCATGTGCTGCGTGAAGTGCCGATCCCTCATATCGTGCCATATGTTAATATGCAAATGCTGCTTGGTCATCATTTAGGATTAAAGGGAAATGTGGATCAACTGCTCGCAGAACGCAATGATAAAGCTGTGAATTTGAAGGAAACGGTAGATAGCATTCTTCAGGATGCTGCCAGAGGTGAGCTTCATGCCCACGGGATGTACAGGTTCTTCCCGGCACAATCGGCTGGCAATGATATCATCATCTATGATCCGAAGGATCCTGGCAAGGAGATCAAGCGTTTCACGTTCCCGCGTCAGCAGGTTGAGCCATATCTCTGTTTGGCTGATTATTTGAAGCCGGTTGAGAGCGGCGTTATGGATTATGTCGGCTTCCTCGTTGTTACAGCCGGCGAAGGTGTTCGTGAGAAAGCGTCCATCTTAAAGGATAATGGGGATTATTTGCGCTCCCATGCGCTTCAATCCGTAGCACTTGAGGTTGCTGAGGCTATGGCTGAACGTGTCCACCACTTGATGCGCGATACTTGGGGCTTCCCGGATCCGCATGATATGACCATGCAGAAGCGTTTCGGCGCTCGTTATCAAGGTATTCGTGTATCCTTCGGTTACCCGGCTTGTCCGAATTTGGAGGATCAGGAGCCGTTGTTTGATCTTATGAAACCAGAGGATATCGGCGTGCAGCTGACTGAAGGCTTTATGATGGAGCCGGAGGCTTCTGTATCCGCAATGGTATTCTCACATCCGGAAGCTAAATATTTTAACGTAGACAAAGCTTAACGATCCCAATTGCGTTTAATCGGCATGAAGCCGGTCAATCCTTGCATACCCTCCGTAGAGACGGCTAAACCCGTGACTAAGGAGGGTATTGCTATAGAGGTCAGAATAGGAGGGGCAACTTTGAAACTTACATTTCTAGGCACAAGCGCAGGCAGGCCGACAAAAGCGCGGAATGTAACGTCTATCGCCCTGTCACTGCCGGAGCCGCAGCACGGTTTCTGGTTGTTCGATGTTGGTGAAGGCACACAGCACCGGCTGCTTGGCAGCAAGCTGAAATTAAATAAGCTGGAGCGGATTTTCATTACCCATCTACATGGAGATCATATTTATGGTCTGCCGGGTTTGCTGACCAGCCGTTCTTATTTTGAAGGAGCTGTACCGCTCACGATTTATGGCCCTCCAGGTATTCGAACCTTTATTGATTGTGTGTTTCATCAGAGCGGTGTCCATCTCGGTTACGAATTAGAAATCATCGAGGTCGAAGCGGGCCATGTATTTAGCGACAGCTATTTCACAGTCGAGGCAGCTGAACTTGTTCACCGCATGCAGTGCTTTGGATACCGGATTATTGAGCATTCACAGCCGGGTAAATTGAACCTGCCGCTCCTGAAGTCGCTGGGTGTCCCTTCAGGGCCTCTCTATGGAAAACTCAAGCAGGGTGAGGATGTTACGCTTGCCAGCGGGGAGACGATTCGATCTTCTGATGTAGTTGGACCGCCTGTGAATGGGCGGATCGTAACGATCTTGGGAGATACGAGTCCATGTGATAATGTGCTTGTACTGGCCAAAGATGCAGATTTGCTCGTTCATGAGGGAACTTTTTCCGGAGGTATGGAAGAAAAAGCGTATGCTTACGGACATTCTACGGTGCTGCAAGCTGCGAAAGCCGCTTCTGAGGCTAAGGTGAAACAATTAGTCATGACGCACTTCAGCTCCCGGTTCGATGATGAAGCGATTGAGCAGCTTGTTCTGGATGCTAAGGAAATTTTCGAGCATTCAGCGGCTGCTTATGATTATGGGGAGTTTTGTATTCACCGGTAAAGCTCCGGTTTTGGTGTTTGTGCTCCCGTGGTACTTCGTACCAAAGTCGCTCAAACACTCAAAACCTTCGCCGCAGCAGTAAGAGCGATTGAGAAATCTCAATCGCTCGAATTCTTCTTCAACCTCGCAAAGACCGTTAGACCTCAAAGACCTCAAAGACCTCAAACACTCAAACACTCACTGTGTAGACTTAAGTTTAAGAATAAATTCCCGCATGAATCCGGGTAAATCAGGCCAGGCATGCCCGGAAATCAGGTTTCCGTCCACATGAAGGGTATCGGCAGCGTAAGTGGCGCCCAGCTGTTCTACGTCTAAGCGGCAGGCGCTATAGGCCGTCAATGTGCGGCCTTCAAAGTAACTCTTATCCTTGAGAGCGGCGAACACCTGTGCACCGTGGCAGATTGCTCCGACAGGCTTGTCCGCATCAAGGAAATGCTGGATGATGCCAGGGAGACTTTCATTCGAGCGGATATATTCAGGTGCACGTCCTCCCGGAATGACTAAGCCGATATAATCGGAGGGATTGACATCTGCGAATGCAATGTGGGAAGGCAGCAAATGCGCCGGCTTCTCGGTATAGGTTTCCCAGCCATCAACGAAATCATGGACGACCGTGTGCAGTACCTTTTTGGCTGGAGATGCAATGACCGCTTCATAACCTTCCTCAAGCAAACGGTAGTAGGGATAATACACTTCCAATACCTCTGCTCCATCACCAGTGACGATTAATACTTGTTTAGACATGGTTTCACACTCCTTGGAAATGTATGGTAACCCTTTCATTATGAATCAATTCTTGATGGGCTGTAAACAGGTAGAAGGTGTGAATTATTGTCGAATGGTGCTGGCAAGTCATGATAATCTGCTTCTTTTGTCCTGCCTTACAAATTCAACATAAAACGCAAATCATCTTCTAATGATCCGGGGTTACAATGTTCCCGAAGGCTCCGAAACGACCTGAGAAAGGGTGATCATCTTGGATACCGGAAGTCATTTACTGTTTGGCGTCACGTTAGCTGGTCTCTCTATGCTTGATCCGGCTGTATCTGCTCATCCGGAGGTTTTGCACGCTGTATTTGCAGCAGCGCTGCTTGGCAGCCATGCCCCGGACTTTGATTCTGTGATGCGCTTACGCGGAGAATCGGCTTACATTCGCCATCACCGGGGATTGACACATTCCCTGCCCGCACCTTTTGTATGGGCGCCGGTTATCGGGCTGCCAATTGCTTGGCTGTTTGGAGCTGCCTCGCATAGTTGGATCGTTGTGCTGTGGGCTTTGATCGCGGTATGTTTTCATATTGGGCTGGATTTATTCAACGCCTATGGGGTGCAGTGTTTGCGGCCGTTTTCCAGAAAATGGTGGCACCTTGATGTGCTTTGTCTTTTTGATCCGTATTTGTTTACCATCCATGCTGCCGCAGCGCTTATATGGCTGTTCAGAGGGGGACCGGCAGGGCCGATGTTTGCCTGCGTCTATGGGGTAACAATCCTATATGTAGCGTGGCGAACCTGGGAGAGCAAGCGGACAGTCAAAAAGCTTAAGCGCACTTACGGAGAGCAGGGATATATCTCTCTAATACCCAGTCTGTTCGGTGGCTCCTGGCAGTACGTGGCGGAGTCTGAGGATTCGTATATAACCGGTAGGATGAAACGAGGCATGGTCACCCAAGAAGCAGTCTTGATGAAGACCGCTCCTTCCAGCTATTCATCGGTTGCAAGAGCGACGATGGGAACTGACGGCGTGCGCGCATTCCTGCATTTTGCGCAAAGCGTGCATGTTCATGTAAATGAACGATTGGACGGGTACGAGGTGACGTGGAGCGATGTGCGGTTTTGGCATAATCATAAGATGCCGTTCTCTGCTGCGGTCACTCTAGACCGGGATTTGAATGTGCTTAGCGATCAGCTGGGATGGAAGAAAAAGTCGTGGGAACCTCCGCATGTATAATCATTACCGCATTCTTGTCGCATGCATGCGACGGAGTGCGGTTTTTTTGTTTTCGGAGTGCCAGGAGAGCAGGATGACAACTTTTGCAATTGCAGACCGAACATGCATTCTGTACAATATATAGAAAGACTTAATTGATAGTGTAAAAGGGGAGTGCAGACATGAACCGGTGGACGGGAAAAGCATCCGGCTTGGATGAGTGGTTAGAACTGCTCAAACAGAAACCGGAGATCATGGAGAATGTAACGCATTGGCATACGATTCCGCCGCGCGAGGCGCGATCGTCGGAAATGCCTTCCGATATACATCCGAAGCTGGCGGAAGCGCTGGGGGTACGGGGAATAAACCGTTTGTTCACCCATCAGGCCTCTGCTTATAAGGCCGTGCGTGATGGAAGCCATGTCGTGGCTGTGACGCCGACTGCTTCAGGGAAGACGCTTTGCTACAATTTGCCGGTGCTCCAGTCGCTGCTTGAGAATGAAAGCGGACGCGCGCTCTATCTATTTCCAACTAAAGCGTTAGCCCAGGATCAGGTTGCAGAGCTGCAGGAGCTTGCAGCTGTGATGGATGTTGATTTGAAGACCAATACGTATGACGGCGACACGCCGCCCACGGTTCGTCAAGTTGTTCGAAATGCCGGACATATTGTCGTGACGAATCCGGATATGCTCCATTCCGCTATTCTTCCCCATCATACGAAATGGGTGAAACTGTTTGAAAATATTAAATATATCGTGATCGATGAGCTTCACTCGTATCGCGGGGTTTTTGGCAGCCATGTGGCCAATGTAATCAGACGGCTGAAGCGGATTTGCAAGTTTTACGGGTCCAGCCCGCAATTTATCTGCGCATCAGCGACTATTGATAACCCGAGAGAGCATGCGGAAAGACTGCTTGGCGAGCAGGTGGTTCTAGTTGATAATAATGGCGCTCCAATGGGAGAGAAGCATTTTGTCTGTTACAACCCTCCTGTCGTGAATAAACAGCTTGGCATTCGGCGCAGCAGCGTGCTTGAAACGCAGAAGCTGGCAGCGCTGCTTCTGAAACAGGGAGTGCAGACGATCGTTTTTGCAAGGAGCAGAGTGAGGGTTGAGCTGCTGCTCACTTATTTGCAGGAGCTGGTTAAGGATGAGCTTGGGACGAAAACGATTCGCGGTTACCGCGGCGGTTATCTGCCGAAGCTGCGGCGAGAGATTGAGAAAGGGTTGCGCAACGGGGAAATTCGCGGGGTTGTAAGTACGAATGCGCTTGAGCTTGGCATCGATATCGGGCAGCTGCAGGCATGCGTCATGAATGGCTACCCGGGATCGATCGCCAGCACCTGGCAGCAGTCCGGCCGCGCCGGCAGACGGCAGGGAACCTCGGTAACCTTCCTTGTTGCAAGCAGCAATCCGCTTGATCAATACATGATTCAGAACCCGGATTTTTTCTTTAATCGGCCGCCGGAGCGCGCACTTATCCATCCTGATAATTTACTTATCCTCATTGATCATGTCAAATGCGCCGCTTATGAGCTGCCGTTTGAAGCAGGAGATAGATTCGGTGATGAGCCGCTTGAGCATATGCTTGAATTTCTGGTCGAGGAGAAGGTGCTTCATCGCGTGAAAAGCCGTTGGTATTGGATGGAGCAGTCCTTTCCGGCACATGGTATTTCACTTCGATCTGCCGCCCAGGAGAATTTCGTCATTATCGATATCACGACCGGGAGCAGAGTTCTGGGCGAGGTAGACCGCTTCAGTGCGCCAACGCTCATTCACGAGGAAGCGATCTACATTCATGAGGGTGTCCAATACCAGGTGGAGAAGCTCGATTATCCTGAGAAGAAGGCATTTGTTCGCGAAGTGGACGTGGATTACTTCACCGATGCGAATATGGCAGTTGAACTGAAGGTTCTTCATGTGGATAAGGAGCGGCAGAGCGGTGAGCTGTCAAGGCAGTACGGAGAAGTGACCGTTAATGCAAAAGCAACGATTTTCAAAAAAATCAGGCTGCGGTCGCATGAAAATATCGGTTCCGGTCCTATTCATCTGCCGGAAGAGGAGCTGCATACGAGCGGGTATTGGTTCTCCTTCAGCGAAGAGGCTGCAGCCCGCAAGAGCACGAATGATATGCAGCAGGCGCTGCTGGGGCTGGCAAACGTACTCGTTCATATTGCTCCGCTGTATCTGATGTGCGACCCTCAGGATATCGCGGTCGTTCCTCAGGTAAAGGCCGTGCATACGAAGCTGCCGACCATTTATTTCTATGACCGTTACCCCGGAGGCATCGGTCTCAGCGAGCGGTTATTCGAAGTCCATGATGAGCTGCTTCGTCAGGCCAAATCACTGATACGCCGCTGCACCTGCCTTAGCGGCTGTCCGGCATGCGTAGGCCCTATCGAAGAAGTAGGGCTGCTGGGAAAATCATTAGCCCTCGAATTAATAGAGGCGGCAGAGGTTCCTTTATGAGCGGCCTGCGGGATCGGCTGCTGCGGATGAGAGGCTCTGCTGCACTACGGGATGAGCTTAGAGCGGGTATGCCGGATCCGGTGGAAGAGCATAGTCCAGATAATGGCATTCATAACGAACAGCGCCATAGCGGCGAGCAGACAGAAGTGCTGCCTGAAGTGTTCACTCCGCCTGCAGAACAAGGCGGCGGGGAAATGATCGAAGAGCTGCCTTTGGAATGGGCAGGCCTTGGCGTTCAATTGATGCAGAACAGCGAAGGAGCTTTTCTGCTTCGTGAGGTTCGTTACCCGGCTGCTCATCGGCATGGCCTTCATGGTTTAGATGAGCTTCAGCAGGCTGCATGTGGACTGTCCCATTTCCGCAAACCGGAAGATCGGCCGATTAAACGCAGCCAACGATCCCGGTTATTGAGTTCAGCTGCAGCTGCAATAAATTCGGAAAATAAGGCGTCAGCTGCAATCGATCCCCCTGGCATTTTCCAGCCCGTTATTATTGAGCCGGATAAGGTGTTATTCCTGGATCTCGAGACTACGGGTCTTGGTGTCGGTACCGGAAACGTTCCATTCATGGTTGGATTGGCTTTCAGCAAGGACGGTTTATTCTTCGTTGAGCAGATGCTGATCCGCCATCCGGCAGAGGAGCGCGCGATGATCGCTTATTTAAGCGAGAAGCTGCCGGACTATACTCATTTGGTTACATATAACGGGCGGACGTTTGATTGGCCTGTTCTCCATAACCGGTTTATTTTGAACGGTTTCCGCCATTTCACTTGGGAGCCGACTCATATCGATCTGCTTCATCCTTCCCGAAGCGTATGGAGGAACACACTGACTTCTTGTAAGCTCAGCCATGTTGAAGAGGAACGGCTAGGGATTACCCGGACAGACGATGTACCGGGTTCTCTGGCTCCTGCGCTCTACTTTCAATACTTAGCTGACGGTCGGCCGGAGCCGCTGCTGGGGGTATTCTTGCATAATGAGACGGATATGCTGTCACTGGCTTGTCTAGCCATTCGATTCGGTCATATATTAAACGGAGAGCTCGGCTCAACCGTTGCTCTGCCTGTTGAACATGAGGAGCAGCTTCGTACAGGATTGTGGCTTGAGAAGATGGGTCAAACACAGTATGCGGAGCAGCTGTTCATTCAGCTTGCCGAGGACGAGAACGTATCGGTGAAATGCTTATGTCTCCTGGCAGAGAGAGACAAGAAATGTGGAAATTGGACGCGTGCTGTGGTATTGTGGCAGAAGGCTGTTTATGCTGCCCGGCATTCGGATTGGCCGGATTGGGAAGCGCATATCGAACTGGCCATGTACTACGAGCACAAGACCAAGCAGCTCGAGGAAGCCTTGACGCTTGCAGAGACCTCGCTTGCCCTTGCACAGCGGCGATACTCCGGATTAAGGCTGGATGCCAAACGGCGCAGCGAGCTTGAAGCGATTCGTAAGCGTATGGATCGTTTACGTTCGAAGATCAGGAGACATTACGGATGAAATTAGTGCGATTCGCCCTTTCATGGCTTCGGCAAGATTGTTAAACACACTTATGTCAGCGATTCGAGCGCTGTCAATTATAAAGTAAGAGCTGCTGTCCCGATCTTGAGATTGTCGTGACAAGAACCTGCAGCTCATCAAGATCAAGAAAATAAGGGGTGGTCTTAAAGTGGCGGAGCAGGAACTGCCTTTACGCGGTTTGTTAATTGATCTGGACGGTACGGTTTATCATGGTCATCGAATGATCGATGGTGCGGATAAACTTATTCGGATGCTGCAGGACAAGCAGCTCCCTTATTTATTCGTAACCAATAACTCGACGGCAACGCCTGGAGTAGTTGCAGAGCGTCTGCAGGCAATGGGGATTCCCGCTCAAGCCCAAGATGTATGCACATCAGCACAGGCTGCGGCATCTTACATGGCGGATAATCATCCGAACGGCCGCGTCTTTGCGATTGGTGAAGAAGGGTTGCAAACGGCGCTGATAGAAGCCGGCTTGCAGCTGGTTGAAGAGAATCCGGACATTGTCGTGCAGGGCATGGATCGAGAATTTACATTTTCCAGAATGGCACAAGCGGTTCGTTTTCTGCTGGCTGGTGCAAGCTATGTATTGACGAATCCGGATCGTCTCCTGCCAACAGCAGAAGGATTCATGCCAGGAGCGGGGTCTCTCTCAGCGATGCTTCAGGCTGCATCAGGAATTGAGCCGACTGTAATCGGTAAACCGTCTGCCATTCTGATGGATTTTGCACTGAATAAATTGGGGCTGAAGGCTGAAGAAGCATGGGTGATCGGAGATAATCCGATGACGGATATTGCCGCTGGTCATGCGGCAGGCTGCAAATCGGTTCTCGTGCTTACCGGACTTGCTACCCCCCATAATTATCAGCAGCTTCTTGAAGCGGCAGGCTGTACTGCAGATGTCGTCTTGGAAGACTTACATAGCTTACACACATACATTGGCGACAAGCTAGCTTCACATCAGTTGACGCCTTAGGAAGGAAGTAAAGCGATGCCGGAATGGCCAGAAATGGAAACCTATCGCAAAATGCTGGCGGAGCGGATCTCCGGTCAGCCGATAACGGAAGTGGAAGTAACTCGACCCAAATCAATCAACGTCTCTGTTGAAGACTTTAAGGAGAATCTGATTGGGCGGACGATCTGGTTTGTCGAACGTCGGGGCAAAATGCTGCTTTTCCATCTGGATAACGGAAAACGTCTGCTCCTTCATCTGATGCTGGGTGGATTGATTCATTATGGCCCGAGAGAAGAACGCCCGGACCGTTCCATCCAGGTGGCTATCGGTATGTCCAGCGGAGAATTATGCTTCATCGGGCTGCGGCTCGGTTACATTCACTTATTGTCCGTCAAGGAAGTGGAGGCGAAGCTTGCTGATCTTGGACCGGATCCCTTCGACAAAAGGCTGACCTTGGACAGCTTCATTCAACGCTTCAAGAGCAAACGCGGTTCAATTAAAACCGCAATGTTGGAGCAGCGTGTGATCTCGGGTATCGGCAATTGCTACGCGGATGAAATTGCCTTCGAAGCTGGAATAAGGCCGGACGCACGAATTTCCGCTATTGAGCCGGAATCCTGGGAGCGCCTCTACCATGCCATGCACAAAATACTGCTGCAAGCTGCAGAATATGGCGGATATATGGAGATGCCTTTAACAGCGGATGATACGCTGACTGGCGGCTATAATAATCATTGCCTCGTTTATGATCGCGGCGGCGAACCGTGCATCCGCTGCTCGGGTACGGTGGAACAGGGTGAAATTAATTCACGAAAAATGTTCTTCTGCCCATCCTGCCAGAGGGACAGGTAATTACGGGGTGCGGGCCGGATGTCATGTTTCCACACGCGGCGGATACGCACAAGCTGCCAAAGCAGCTGCTTCTATAGGAGCGGAATCCTTTCAATATTTTCCGAAGAATCCTCGCAGTTTGGTCGTAAAGCCATTTGACGAGCGTGATGCGAAACGATGTGCATCGTTCTGTGAAGAGCGCGGTATCGTTTCTATTGCGCATTCTCCTTACCCCACAAACATTGCAGCGGAAGACCCGGAGCATCGGGCGAGAACGGTTGTATCCCTGCTCAATGATCTGGACATTGCAGAAGCTTGCGGCTCACTTGGCGTTGTCGTTCATTTTGGTGTCTATAAGGGGCCTAATCCGCTGGAAGGCTATCAGAATGCCGTAATTACCTTAAGTGCGGTTACATCGCAATGGAATGGGAAGGCGAAGCTGCTGATTGAAAATCAAGCCGGAGAACATACGTTTATGGGAACAACGATGGAGGAGCTCGCTCAAATTCGTCAATTAAGCAAAGATCCTCATAAAATCGGGTTCTGTATCGATACCTGCCATTTGTTTGCAAGCGGGGTATGGGATGGAGGGCCTGATGCAGTTTGGCTAAAGAGAGCGGGAGAGCTGCATGTTCTTGAGCATGTGGCTGCCATACATTTGAATGATTCGGTTTACCCGACAGGAGCAAAGCGAGACCGGCATGCTGCAATTGGCAAAGGTTTCATCGGAGAGCGCGGCTTCAAGTGGCTGCTTCGCCATCCAGAGCTGGCAGAGATTCCTTTTGTCTTAGAAACGCCTGCCGGGGAGGATGGAACCCACAGGGGCGAACTGGAGCTAATTCGAACATGGGATGGGGAGAATAAGCGTGATTAACCTTTATTTGGATGATTATCGTCCATGCCCGAAAGGCTTTGTTTTGGCTGTAAATGTTGAGGAATGTGTACGGCTTCTGAGTACGGAGGAAGTTGATATTTTATCTCTTGATTATGATTTAGGCTGGGGTCAGCCTACGGGGCTTGAGGTTGTTCAATATATTGTCGCCAGCGGACGCTACCCCAAGCAGATTTATTTTCATACATCTAGTTCGGCAGGCCGCATGGAAATGGTCCATTTACTTATGCAGCATGCTCCTCCCGAGGTCCAACTTCATAACGGTCCAATGATTTCTTATTAGACACATAGACACATAGAATGCAATCAGGCTAGGGATGAATAATGAGGGAGGACAATAGAATGATTCATTTGAACGAAATCTATCTGCGGCGAGAAGAACGTCAGCTGCTGAGCGATGTGCATTTACATATGAACAAAGGCGAACATTGGGTAATTCTTGGCCGCAACGGCTCTGGTAAAACAACGCTGCTGGAAATGATGAATGGCTACATGTTCCCTTCAACCGGAACTGTCGATGTGCTGGGTCACCGATATGGCGAAACGGATATTCGAGAGGTTCGGAAGGAAATCGGTTACATCAGTCAATCCGTTATCGAGAAATTAACGCTTCGCGATCCGGTATGGGAAGTGGTAGCGACCGGTGAATATGCGTTTTTGCGTTTTTATCAAGAGATTGACAAGCAGGTTCGTCTAAAAGCTCTGGGTCTGTTAAATGAGGTTGGTCTTGGTCATATGGCTGATCAGCCGCTTAGCACGCTATCGCAGGGGGAACGAAAGAAAGTGCTGCTGGCGCGTTCATTAATGCTGGAGCCTAAATTGCTTATTATGGACGAGCCGTGTGCGGGACTGGATTTTCACGAGCGGGAGAAACTGCTTATTGACCTTGGCAGGCTGGCAAGCCGTGATATGATGCTCGTCTATGTGACGCATCATATTGAAGAAATTATTCCATTATTTACGCATGTCGCACTCATTCGTGAGGGTCAAATAATTGCTGCGGGTCCTAAAGAAGAGGTTTTGAACAAAGAAATGCTTAGCGAGCTGTACGACTGGCCAGTTGAAATGGATTGGGTAAGCGGAAGGCCCTGGATTCGAGCAGTATCAGGAGGAAATGAGCAGTGAGCGATTGGATAGGAACGGCTAATCATGGCTTTGCGACACTTGCAATGGAGGAGCTCCGCCGATTATTTCGTGATATTAAATTTGTGCAGCTAAGAGCGGGAGAGATTTTCCGAATGGAAGTGCCGCTCAGCCGGGAGGAGATCATGTCCGGTTTATTGGAGAAAGAACCGGTTTTTCTTCGCCATATACAGCCGATTGATCGCACTTTGCCTATTCAAGGGAACGCTGATGATTTGCAGGCTTTATCAGAACTGGTTCGTTCAGCCCGCATGCGCTGTGAGGGGAAGACGATAGCTGTACATCTGCGGCGTGCGGAGAATACCAAATTTCTTTATTCAGCTGCAGATACGAAGGCGGTTTTAGATGCGGTGTTGACCGAGCTTGGCGGTGAACCTGAGATGCAGTCGCCTGAGATGATCTGCTCCATCTACGCGGGAGTGGACGACCTTTATGTCGGATGGGGCTCGCCCAAGGAGCAGCTCTCTGATTGGCCTGGTGGAGCCGTGCGGTTTCAGCGTGAAGAAGGACAAATTTCTCGTGCAAAATTCAAGCTGCTCGAAGCGGAGAGAGCATTCGGCCTGCGCTTTGAAACGTACCGTGAAGCACTCGACATTGGAGCAGCGCCTGGCGGCTGGACGCATTTGCTGCTTGAACGCGGCTTGCGCGTTACCTCTGTTGATCCTGCTGAACTCCATTCATCCTTGAAAGCATACCAAAGGCTGAATTATTTGAAGAAGAATGCTTCCGATGTTAAATTTCCGAGCGGTACCTTCGACCTGCTTGTTTGTGATATGAGCTGGAGTCCAATGCAAATGTCGAAGCTGGTGCTCGAGAAGATCGACGCGCTGTCCAAGAATGCGACAGCCATCATTACGGTCAAGCTGATGCATAAAAAGCCGCTTCAAACGATTCGTGACGTTATTGAGAGGCTTGAATCCGAATTCATTCTGAAGAAAGCCAAGCAGTTGTTTCACAATCGTGACGAAATCACGCTATATTTAATTAAGAAATAACCGCGTGCGGTTGAGCACATCGAATAACCGGGAAAGCATCCCGAGCGAACAGGCATCTGCCCTGTTCACTCGGGATGCTTATTTTTTTGTCAGGGTCCATTACACTTGGAGGAGGTTGTATAAGATGAAGATGCCATTCAATCAAGCAGGCTATGACAACGGCAAAGTAATCGGCGGCAGATACCGCATATTAGGATTGATCGGTCAGGGAGGCATGGGCGAAGTATATGCGGCCGAGGATTTGAGGCTTCAAGGAAAGCTGCGTGCCCTTAAGGTCAATAAGGCGAATACCGCAGATGCGATGTACAGCGCTGAGGAGGCTGGGCTGCTCATGAGGTTGAATCACCCGCATCTGCCCTTAATTATTGACTATTTCCCGGCCTGTGAGTTTGGTCATGAAATTCTTGTGATGGATTACATTGACGGTATAACCCTGCAGGCTCATTTGATGGAGAGCGGCGGTTCTTTAAGCCTGAAAGCAGTCATTGAAATCGGTGTACAGCTATGCGATGCACTCGGCTACCTGCACGGCCAGCAGCCGCCCATTATTCACCGTGATTTGAAACCGACAAATGTGATGATGGACCGCAGCGGGTTTGTTCGCTTGATTGACTTTGGTATTGCCAGAAGCTTTAAGCAGGGGAAAGATCAAGATACGCAAATACTGGGAACGCCTGGTTTTGCGGCTCCCGAACAGGCCGGCCAGCAGCAAAGCGACGCCAGGACGGATGTGTATGGGCTCGGGTCACTCTTATATTTTCTTCTAAGCGGCGGCAATCGGTTTACAGGCACAGCCATGCAGTCCAGCCGCTTTTTGTCACATCTCCCGGTTCAACTAAAAAATGCACTGGCACGTATGCTGGATCCTGTGCCGGAACATCGTTATTCCTCTATGGAAGCAGCCAAAACAGCATTAATTCGGTGCTTAGGGCAAGAGCTTCATTCCCAGCATCCGATTTCTCCTCGGCCCAATAAGCAAGTACGCATAACCGTTGCTTCTTTATCGCCCGGATCGGGGTCGACATTCGCCGCCATTACACTTGCACACCTGTTGGGTCTTCGAGGAGTTGACTGTGCGGCAGTGGAGCATCCGGAGCTGGAGCCGGAGTGGCATGCCCTGTTAAATATAACCGATCAATCCTCGTTTGCTGGAGGCAGCAGTCCTCTTGATTCCCGGTATATGAGAAGAACTGCATCATCTTATCCGGTTACTTGGCATGCACTGCGTCCGGAAGTCCCTGTTGAGCGTTCGGAAAATAAGCTTCAATATCGGCTGATGATGGACTCCCTTCAGCAATCCGTTGTTGTGACTGATCTATCTTCGGCGTGGATGGCGAAGCCGATGGAAGCAGAATTGCTTCAAGCCGATATGCTTCTCTTTGTGGTTGATCCTTTCCCGTCTAAATGGACGCCTGAGCGAATGAAAGCGGCTTTGTCGCTTATTTATGAAAGAGAGAAGCATCACCGGGCAACTTTTTGGGCAGCCAATAAAGACCTTCGTTTTCAGTCGCGAACGGAATGACTCGGGATGATTCCTGCCAAACCCATTGTCACTATTCCGATGCTGCCTCCTGAAGATTGGGCGGAACAGATGTGGCGGGGAGAATGGGCAACCGCGCATAAAGCTTGGCTGCCTGCGCTGGAGCGAGCATTTCAGCCTTTTTTCAACAAGGTTTTTGCATGAAGTTGACACAAGTCAGGAACACGTGTGATACAATGAAACGCGGGCGGTGTATTTAAGTCGCTTTAACAATTAGCAAGGCCGATCGTAAACGAAACGGCCGATTCTTCATCGATTTGAATTAGAGAAATGGAGCAGCAAATCCCATGAGTTTATTGACAGTTGAAGATTTATCCCATAATTTTGGTGATCGCACGTTGTTTAGGCATGTATCTTTTCGTCTGCTGGCAGGTGAGCATGTTGGCCTTGTAGGAGCAAATGGTACAGGCAAATCCACGATGATGAATATTTTGACAGGGAAGCAATTGAAGGATGAAGGCAAGGTAGAGTGGACACCTAAAGTTCGTTACGGCTACTTGGATCAGCATACGAAGCTGGAGTCCGGCAAAACCATTCGTGATGTATTGAAGGATGCTTTTCTGCCTCTGCTGGAGCTGGAGAATGAGCTGAATGAAATTGCTATGCAAATGGCGGACGCTGATCCGGAGAAGCTGGAGGAACTGCTCATACGTATGGGTGAGATTCAAGAAGCGCTGGATATCGGCGATTTCTATCTGCTTGACGTTAAAGTCGAGGAGATGGCCAATGGCTTAGGCTTAAGCGCGATTGGCTTGGATCGTGATGTTACGTCATTAAGCGGCGGCCAGCGGACCAAGGTACTGCTTGCTAAGCTGCTGCTCGAGAAGCCGACGGTCTTATTGCTCGATGAGCCTACGAACTATTTGGATGATGAGCATATTGCATGGCTGTCGAACTATTTGAAGAACTACCCGAATGCCTTTATCCTGATTTCCCATGAAACGGGCTTTATGAATGAAGTGGTGGATGTCATTTATCACCTTGAATTTGCTAAACTGACCCGCTATGCGGCGAACTATGAGAAGTTTCTGCAGATGGCGGATATGAATAAAACCCAGCACATTGAGGCTTTTGAGAAGCAGCAGGATTATATTAAGAAACAGGAAGATTTCATTCAGCGCAATAAAGCGCGTGCATCCACAAGCGGACGAGCGAAGAGCCGCGAGAAGCAGCTGGATCGGATCGAACGAATCGATCGTCCGGAAGAGTCCGTTAAACCGACCTTCGGCTTTAAAGAAGCACGAACCAGCGGCAAAACCGTTTTTGAAGCACAAGGGCTGCAAATCGGCTACAGCCGTCCGCTGCTGCCTGAACTGAACATGCTGATCGAGCGCGGCGATAAGATCGCAATCGTTGGCTGTAACGGAGTCGGGAAATCGACTCTGCTCAAAACGATACTTGGCGTAATTCCTCCTCTGGATGGTAAAATATATCGCGGAGATTTCCTCCATCCTGCTTATTTTGAGCAGGAAGCGAAAGCACCGAGCATGACACCGCTTGACGATGTATGGAATGAGTTCTCGTCCATGAACCAGCATGAAGTCCGCGCTGCCCTGGCGCGATGCGGATTGAAGAATGAGCATATCACCCGTTCGCTCAGTCAGCTGAGCGGCGGCGAACAGGCTAAAGTGCGCCTGTGTAAATTAATGATGCGCGAGAGCAACTGGATCGCCTTCGATGAGCCGACCAACCATTTGGATGTTGTTGCCAAAGCGGAGCTGAAACGTGCGCTTCAAGCCTTTAAAGGAACGATTGTACTCGTTTCACATGAACCGGATTTCTATGAGGACTGGGTTACGAAGGTTTGGGATGTTGAACAGTGGTCGATGCAGCCGAGCAATCAATAAACCGTTCCGCTTTTGCCGCTTTCGATAAAGTTGCATATGGAGGGATAGGAATTGGCTGACGAGAAGGTTCAACCATTACCATTGAAAAACCGTTATGCTGAAGTTTTTACAACGGCCCTTAAATTAGGCTTGACATCATTTGGCGGTCCAACCGCGCATATCGGTTATTTCCGCGATGAGTATGTGCAGCGAAAAAATTGGCTTAGCGAGCGTTCGTTTGCTGATCTCGTTGCATTGTGTCAATTTTTACCCGGTCCGGCAAGCAGTCAGCTGGGAATGGCTATCGGAATCAAACGCGCCGGCTTACCCGGCGCGTTTCTTGCATGGGTAGGCTTCACATTGCCGTCTGCTGCACTTATGCTGTTGTTTGCTTTAACTTCATCCGGAACCGGCTTTTCGGAAGCAGGCTGGCTGCAGGGGTTGAAGCTTGCAGCTGTTGCCGTTGTAGCGCTTGCGGTCTGGAGCATGGGAAAGACTTTAGCCCAAGGGCCTCTACGAGCGACGATCGCCATTGGTTCTGCTATAGCAGCCTCTGTAATACCGGGTATTGGCGGTCAGCTTGTTCCATTATTAGCAGGAGCGATTGCAGGACTTTGCTGGCTGCAGCCAACCGACATGCATACAGCTGACTTCGAGCCGGAGCAGAATGTTCTTTTAAGTCAAGAGAAACCCATGTCTTACCGGCTGGCATGGTCAGCATTGGCTGTTTTCGCGATGCTGCTGCTAATCCTTCCAATCCTCGCCCGAAACTGCGCATCTCCTCTTTGGTCGATTGCGGATAGTGCCTATCGTGCAGGTTCGCTTGTTTTCGGCGGCGGACATGCCGTTTTGCCATTGCTGGAGCAAGAGGTTGTCGGAACGGGTTCAGGGAAATTGACAGCAGATATTTTCACTGCCGGTTATGGAGCGGTTCAAGCGATGCCTGGGCCGTTATTTACCTTCGCTGCTTATATCGGTGGATCTATGGCTGAAGGCATTACAGGTGTGCTTTATGGTCTGATCGCGCTTGCTGCGATTTTCTTGCCTTCCTTTTTGCTGCTTGCAGGTGCTCTGCCATTCTGGCAAACACTAAAAAGGAATAGACAAGCACAGGCTGCACTAATGGGAATTAATGCAGCAATCGTTGGTATTTTGCTGGCTGCTTTGTATCATCCTATCTGGTACGATGCCGTTCGTTCTCCCCGTCATTTTGTTATCGTACTGCTTGTGTTTTTGCTGCTGCACGTATGGAGAAGACAGCCTTGGCAATCTGTCGCTGCAGCAGCGGCTGCAGGTTGGTTAATTCTATAAAACGCACTACAGGGCGCCTGCTTGCAAAGAAGGACATGCTTCATTATGATAGGGAAACAAGCAGCCTATATTCTAAATTAGAGAAGAGAAGCGGGTGTACAACCAGATGAATGAACGCATACTTGTCATAGAAGATGAGGAAGGGATTGCGCGAATCCTCCAACTGGAGCTTGAACATGAAGGCTACACGGTTGGCCGCGCGGCAGATGGAAGAAGCGGACTTGAGATGGCTGTCTCCGGCGAATGGGATATGCTGCTCTTGGATGTCATGCTTCCGGAAATGAACGGGATTGAGGTACTGCGCCGTTTAAGACAAGCTGGGAATCCGATTCCGATTATTTTATTGACTGCCCGTGATACCATTCCTGATAAAGTAAGCGGTTTTGAGCAAGGGGCCAATGATTATGTGACCAAACCCTTTGCGATGGAAGAGCTGCTGGCTCGTGTCCGTAACCTATTGCGTATCTTTCAGCAGCCGGCCAAGGAAGTGGAGAGTCCGGATATTCTCAAGACAGCCGATCTTACAATTGAGCTTCGAACACGAAAGGTATTCCGCAAGGATGTTCCAATCGAGCTGACGCCGCGCGAGTTCGAGCTTCTTGTTTTCTTAGCTGAAAACCGCAATCAGGAGAAATCCCGCGAAGATATTTTATCCGAGGTATGGGGATATGACTTCATCGGGGAGACCAATTTAGTGGATGTTTATATTCGATATTTACGTCAAAAAATCGATAAAGGCTATCGCCACAAGCTAATTCATACCATTCGCGGTGTCGGTTATATGCTCAAGGAGCCTGACGCATGACACTTCGCAGAAGATTTACTTTTTTTACAATCTTTTGGTTAATTTTCATCCTGATTTTGTTCAACATATTCGTCTATTTGTTCGTCATTAAGATTACGATCCGAAGTGAAGATCAGCTGCTTACAAATAAAGTGAATATCCTTCTTGAGGATAAACGAATAAACGAGCCTGCTCAGCTTTCGAATAGCGACCTGCTTAAAGACTACTATAATGTGAGCGAGCTTATGCGGATTGTTAACTTTGATGGAAAGGTTGTCAATTCACAGGGATCCGATCCGCAGCTGCTTGCATTGAAGCCTGAATTTACGGTTCAGCACGATACAGGTATGATCTTTATTGAAGGAAAACGGGTGCTTTATATGAAAGTTCCGCTGTTCAAAGAGAATCGGGTCATCGGAACTTTAGAGATATACCGCAAGCTTACCCTTTTAGACAGTTATTTACAGGTGCTTGTAATCGCACTGACAATTACCAGTATAGGTGCAATCCTGTTTGCCATATTCGGAACCTACTGGTTCACTTCAAGACTAACATCACCTATCCAGCATATGGTGCAGACGATGCGGGAGATTGACCGAAGCGGTAAACTAAGGCAAATTGAACTGCATCAACGGGATCAATCCGCTGAGCTGCTTCAGCTGGCAAGAGCCTTCAACCAAATGATCAACCGCTTGGACCGTACGTTCGAGCGGCAGAAGCAGTTCGTCGCTGATGCATCGCATGAGCTGAAAACACCGCTTACGGTGATCAGCAGCTATGCAGGGATGCTGAAACGATGGGGCCGGGATGATGAGAATGTTCGCGATGAGGCCATTGAGGCGATCAGTAATGAGGCACAGCGTCTTCAGAACCTGACCAAATCCATGCTGATGCTTGCACAGGCAGAGCAGGAGGACTGGCTGAAGGTCGAATCCTTCGATCTTGTTCAGCTCGCAGATGAAACGGCGGATATGCTCCATATGACCTTTCAGCGTATGATTCGCGTTCACACCGGGAAGCAGGATGTAAGACTTAATGGAGACAAAGATAAAATTCGGCAGCTTCTTGTCATCCTGCTTGATAATGCGATTAAATACAGCAAAGAAGCGATTGATATCACCTTATCGGTATCTAAGGGTGTAGTACGGATGTCAGTTGCGGATAAAGGGATTGGAATACCGGATGATGAAATGCCGTTTTTATTTGAACGATTCTTCCGTGTGGATGGCGCAAGAAGCCGTTCAACAGGGGGATCGGGGCTGGGGTTATCCATCGCACAGCGGATTGTGGAGCTGCATGAAGGGCAAATCGACGTATTCAGCAAGCATGGGAAGGGGACGACAATTACGGTCGCTCTCCCGCAAAAGAAGTAATTTAATTAAAAAACGGCTTCGTTTATTCACAAGTGAATAAACGAAGCCGCCTCCCATCAAACTGCTATTGCATTGTTCGATTGGTGATAGGATGAGATTAAGGTGCTAGAAGCGCTTACACACGGCGAGCCGTTACATAGTGCGAGCTCCAATAAGAGTTAATGGTCGAGAATTTCACACCGCCGGCACCATAAGTGTGCAGCATGCGGTTGTTGCCGACGTAAATACCTACATGTCCGACACCTCTGCCTGTACGTGAGGTGGAGAAGAAGACCAAATCGCCTTTTTTCAGGTTTTTTCGTGAAACAAACGATCCTACTCTAGATTGTGCTGCGGAAGTACGGGGCAATTTAATACCGACTTTCTTATACACATATTGAGTGAAGGATGAGCAGTCAAACACATATGTTACACCTGCAGGCGCGCCGAAGCGATATTTGACACCCAGGTAATTATCTCCGATACTTATAATCCGATTAGCTGTGCTGGCCGAAGCCGCTTCAACTTTAGGGGCGGTTCCCATTGCCACGGCGGATAACCCGATTACGGCGCTTAGGCTGATTGTGATGAGTTTGCGAATAACTACATTCTTTGACATGTTCTAGTTGTCCTCCCATATTTCTTCTAGTTGGTCATAGGGATACTATAGCAGGTTTATTGTTACCTAAACATTACCACAGGTGGTTTAACCCCATACGTACCAGGGGTTGCAGCAAATTTATTAAAATATGATGAGAATTTTCTAATGGAGGCTAGCAGGAATTGAGTATACGTGTGAGCGCTATTCAATATAAACTGGAAGATATTGATAGTTTTGATCAATTTACTTATCAAGTGACACATTATGTAAGGAATGCTTCGGAATACAGCGTTCAATTTGTGCTTTTCCCGGAGTTTTTCACAACACAGTTATTGTCCATTGGGGACGACCGGGGTCAGCCTCTTTCTATAGACAAACTTCCTTCCTTTACGGAACGATATATTCAGCTCTTCCAAGGATTGGCTGCAGAATATGGTGTTCATATCGTGGGCGGAACACATGTCATCGACGTTGGAGGCGGTAAGCTTCAAAATGCCGCGCATCTGTTCTACCCGGATGGACGGGTAGCGGTTCAGGCCAAAATCCACCTGACTCCGGTAGAGGTGGATGAATGGAATATGACAGCAGGGGATTCTCTGCAAGTTTTCGAGACGGAATACGGCACAATTGGTATGCTGACCTGCTATGATATTGAATTTCCGGAGATTGTACGTATGGCCCGGGCAAAGGGGGCCGACATCATTTTCTGTCCATCCTGTACGGATGACCGGCATGGTTTTTATAGAGTTCGGTACTGCTGCCATGCCAGAACGATCGAGAATCAAATTTATATCGTTACGAGCGGCACTGTAGGTTCTTTGCGTAAGGTGGATTTTATGCGCGCAAACTTCGGGCAGGCGGCTATCCTTACGCCTAACGATATTCCATTTCCTCCAGCAGGCATATTAAGCGAGGGTGTTATTAATGAGGACATGCTTGTGGTTGGAGATCTGAATCTTCAGCTGTTGGCTGACGTTCGGGCAGCCGGGTCGGTTACGACTTGGCGGGATCGCAGAACCGATCTCTATTCGGACTGGTCCTAGCAGAGTAGGAGGCTGAGAATAGAAGACGATGCGAAAAGAATTCATTGCCTATTTATCAGGTATGCCGCTGCGTGTCATCATTCGAAATTATTCCGCAGACGATATTGAAGATATGATCGGAATCCAGCGCGAAAGCTTCCCGCCTCCTTTTCCATCTGAGCTCTGGTGGAGCAGGGAGCAATTAAATGAGCATATCACGAGGTTTCCTGAAGGAGCGATATGTGCCGAGATTAACGGGAAGCTGATCGGATCGATGACAGCTTTGCTGATCGATGGTGCAGAAACAGATGCCGACCACAGTTGGGCGCAGATAACAGACAATGGGTATATTCGTAATCACGCTCCCGCTGGGAACACGCTCTACGTCGTGGATTTATGCGTCATACCGGCTTACCGTCAAGCGGGGATTGGAAAATGGCTGATGCAAACGATGTATGAGGTTGTCGTTCATCTGCAATTGAAGCGGCTTCTTGGAGGTGGCCGCATTCCAGGCTACCATCGTTATCAGCATGAAGCATCGGCTGGTCAGTACATTGACCGTGTTGTGGCAGGGGAATGGAGTGATCCTGTACTTTCGTTCCTGCTTCGCTGCGGCCGGATGCCGGCCGGCGTTATACCGGATTATTTGGAAGATGAGCAGTCCTGCAACTACGCTGCGCTTATGGAATGGAGAAATCCATTCTGGAACGGAAACAACTAACGCTTAAGGAGATGTAAGAAATGGATTATATTCGTATTCAATCTATCAGCGATCCTTTGTTCAAAAGCATGCACCAGCTCATGCAAAACGTATTTCCGCCAGAAGAAGTTTATGCCTTCGAGAAATGGGAAGGACCGCTTGCCGATAGCGGCATCCATGTTTATGCAGCGGTTCATGAGGGCGATGTCTTAGGAGCGACCGAATATCGCTATTACCCTTCTATGAAAGTAGCGATGACGGATTTCACAATTGTTGGGCGTGCGGGTTTAGGCGTGGGGCGGTTTATTCTGAAGAGCAGGGAAAGGGATATTGCAAGGCTTGCTCACGAGAGTGGAACTGAAGTTAGAGGCATGTTTGCCGAAATCTATAACCCGCTTAATGTGGATTATCATTTTGGCGGTGTCACTCCAATGAACCCTTATGTACGCCGTGAAGTGCTCTCACACATTGGATATTTGCGTCTGGATCTGGCATATGTTCACCCGTCGTGGGAAGAGGATGGGAAGGCTGTGAGAGGATTGGATTTATGTTTCCTTCCAATGGACGATACCTGCTTGGAGCTTGAAGCATCGCTCGTCGTCGATTTCTTGAAAGAATATTATTCCGCTTTGCAAGGTAAACCGGCTGAATGGTTGGATATGATTCAGGAGCTGGAGCAGAAGGAAACGGTTGCCTTACAAGCTATATAATCGATCATGCAAGTGCAAGGGTAAAGGTGGGAAACAGATTGACAACGACAATAACTTTTTGGGGCACGGGGGACTCGATGGGAGTCCCGCGTGTCTATTGTTCTTGCGAGGTTTGCGAGGAAGCTCGGAATACCGGATGCAATAAACGACTTCGTTCACTTGTTCATCTGGAGGATGCAGAGTATGGCTCCCTGTTAATTGATTGCGGACCGGATTGGCGCGCCCAAATGGAGGCTGCCGGTCTAAAGCAAATCGATCGTATATTAATTACGCATTCACACTTCGATCATATTGGAGGAATTGCGGAATGGGCGGATATGTGCAGATGGCTGCAGCGAAAAGGAAAGGCATATGCGATGCCTGATGTTATTGCTGACATTCATGCACGGTATCCCTGGGTACGGAATCAAATTGATTTATGCCCGATTGAAGGTGATCTTGCGTTCGGGGGATGGACCGTCAGCTGCTGGAAAGTTAACCATGGCAAGAATGGCTATGCGTATGCCTTCCGGTTCGACCATTCTGCGAGCGGTCGAAGCTGGGCTTATTGCTCGGATTCGATTGCCTTAACAGAAGAACAGCGCAAGCCGCTCGCTGGACTTGATTTGCTCGTGTTTGGAACCAGCTTCTATCGCGAGCCGTTTCCGTTTGAGACACGTTCCGTCTATGATGTGACCGAAGCGCTGGAACTTCTTCATGACTGGCAGCCAAAACGTACTTTATTCACCCATTTGTCGCATGATATTGACTTGAACCGTGATTATAAGCTGCCGAGCGGGGCTGCTTTTGCGACCACAGGATTGAAGGTAACCGTATAGGGCGGAAGCCCCTTGACACGGGTGCTCGATTTCCGATATTATGGCAATAACTTTAAGCAGTTAGGGGAAATTTTGATGTTTGCTGGTGTTCTTAACTCATAATTGGATATTAGACACTGTACGGAACGGCAAGTTCCTTACAGAAGGAAGTTGAAGCGTAACCCTTTCAGCTTGTCCTTAAATGGGCAGGTTTGTTAAGCTGCATTCAATCTCCGTGTCAACCAAGAGTTAAGGACATAACGATTTCCGCCTGCTGGACGGCAATCTGCGTGCTCTTTCGAGCACGCTTTTTTTATTGGACGAAGGGATCATCTGTTTTCAAGAGCAGATGGCTTTCGTTTGATTGATGCCGTTAAACGAACAGGAATGGGACGCGTATGCGTTCTGTTCCTGTTTTTTTTGTCTCGTTTTGCTTAGACGATTTGCCCAATTTACAGCTTCTGCTCCAAAGGCATTAGCATCCGGGAGGATAATGAACAATGAATGAATCCAGTTTAAAAAAACTCGAGTATGACAAAATCAAACAGATGCTGGTGGGATACACCGTATCTCATTCCGGCAGGGAGCTCGCATTGAATCACAAGCCAAGCATCAATCAGGCACAGGTCAAAGCATGGCTGCTTGAAACAGATGAAGCGATGAAGCTGCTGATTTCCGGTGCAAGCGTTCCGCTGTCCGCCATGGAAGGCATTGAGCCCTTCATCGCTTTGCTCGGCAAAGGCAAGATTTATACGGAACAGGAACTGGGACACTTGGCTGCATGGCTGACTGCCGTTGCCCAAATGAAACGATATATGGATGCCAAACGGTCCACGGCGCCAACGATAAGCAGCTATGCCGACTCCATGTACGATTGCCCGGAGCTCCGTAAGGAAATGGACCGCTGTATTCGTCACGGTGTCCTGACAGATCAAGCAAGCCCCGATCTGGGTGATATAAGGCGATATCTGGCTGGCATTGAAGACAAGATCGAGAAAAAACTGAACCAGACCTTAGGGAAATATAAGACTGCACTTCAAGATCAATTAGTCAGCAAACGCAACGGCCATTATGTGCTCCCGGTCAAACGCGAGCTGCGCAAGCAGGTGCCGGGTACAGTATGGGATGAATCATCCAGCGGACAAACGCTGTTCATCGAACCTGTGGATGTGGCTGAACTGCAGGTAGAGTGGCAAATGTGGAAAGCGGAGGAGGAGCGGGAGCGGACGATTATATTATCAGCTTTATCTGAGCTTTCGGAAGAGCAGGGCAGCCGTCTGCGATGGAATTTAGAGGCTATGGCTTCCTTTGATTTTATATTTGCGAGGGCAAAGCTTTCCAGGACGTATGACGGCATTCAGCCTGTGCTCTCAGATCATCCTTTCGTTAAACTGGTTGGAGCGAGACATCCGCTGCTCCCGGCAGGCTGTGTGCCCTTACATGCAGAGCTCGGAGGTGATTGGCAACAGCTGATCATAACGGGTCCGAACACAGGAGGCAAAACGGTTACCTTGAAAACAATCGGGCTGCTGGCGCTCATGACCCAATCCGGCCTGCTGATTCCAGCTCAAGAAGGAACCGAATTCGGCTTGTTCCGTCATATCCTGGCTGATGTAGGAGATGGCCAAAGCATTGAGCAATCCCTCAGCACGTTCTCGGCTCATATGGAGAGTTTAAGAGAAATGCTTCAGGCAGCAGACGCTCATTCCTTGCTGCTGCTGGATGAAATGGCGGCAGGGACCGATCCTGGAGAAGGAATCGCGCTTGCAATTGCTGTATTGGAGGAGCTGCTGGAGAGAGGCTCACTCGTTGCGGCAACGACCCATTTTAACGAAATCAAACGGTTCGCCGCCCAGCAGGAAGGATGTATGAATGCTCGGATGGCTTTTCACGCAGAGACGCTTATTCCCATGTACCGGCTTGAAATTGGGGAAGCGGGAGACAGCTACGCGTTTGCAATAGCTAGACGTTTTGGACTGCCGGAGAAAATCGTGAGCCGTGCTGAAACAAGAGCAGCCGCCTCGAAGGCAAAGGATGCCGGGAACAGGGAACATCAAGAAAACAGGCAAGCAGCAGAGGAGTTGGAAGATACCAGCTTTATAGGACCCCTTGATGCAGCTAATCGTGCGCACCCTTCTTCTAATAAACGCAGCGCTCAGGATAAGAAAGCCGAACAAGATAAATCGATTACTGAACACAAAGATAACGCCAAGGTATTTGCAGTCGGCGATTGCGTTTGGATTCACCCTTTGAAGAGAACGGGAATCGTATTTCGGCAGGCGGATGAACGGGGCGATGTTCAGGTTCAGGTCCAGAAGAATAAAATGACATTTAATCGCAAACGTTTGTCACTCTACATCCCAAGTGCGAAGCTGTATCCTGGAGGAGATTATGATATGGATATCGTCTTTGATACGAAGGAGAACCGGAAGATAAGGAAGCAGATGAAACGAAAATATGCACCCGGTCTGCAAATCATTACGGAGCCCGAACAGCCGGGCTCCTAATTCCTGCGAATCCTAGTCACGGCTTTCAATCAACAACAGCAGTCCTTCACGAATACTGACATATCCGGCATCGGCCTGAAGCTTGTTGCTGATGCCGAGGGACTGTCCGATTTCAAGAGTTGCATCCGTTAAAGGATATTGAAATCCCTCTAGGGTAATGCCTGTTACTGTAGCCGTTAGAGGAAGCAAGGACACGTATGTAAAGTCACTTCCGGGCAGGCAGGCTCTTCCCGCAACGAGGCGGATGCGGTTATGTTCGTCCATAATCCAAGCATCTGTGTTGTGCTCAGCGGTTTGACGAAGAAGGTGTACATTCGCAAGTGTATGGTCAAAGCGCGTGCCTAATCCGCCAATGAGAAGCAGCTGGCCCGGTTTCTTATCCATAGCGATCTTCCAGGCAAGCTCCGTATCCGTAAAATCTTTCTCAACCGGGTCAAAATCTAATGTTTCCTTGCTTGCGGCCCGAATAGCAGCGAGCTCTTCTTCGGTGACCGAATCAAAGTCTCCCAGAGCGAGATCCGGCTGATAACCATTCGACACTAAGAAAAGCGCGCCTCTGTCAGCGCCGATCAAAAAATCATCAGGCTGAATGAGCCGAAGCGCCCAATCGCCGAGGCGGCCTCCTGAAAAAATAACAATGCGGCTTATGTCCATTTGAGAATTGTTCCTCCCGTACAAGGTTGCTTTTGTCAGTATACTCGTCCTCAAACCGATTGACCAGCGTATCCGTCAGCATGAGCAGATGAATCAGCAAGCGGCCCGCAAGATCATATTATAATAGTATGATCTTGCCAAATTGCTTTGCGGTCTATGAAAATCATCCTTGAACATTTCGACAAGCGCGGCTAAAATGAGATAGGATAAAATTCAGACCACAATAAGAGCGGTGAGAAGCTGTTCATTCTTATCGTTTGACGGGGTAGCGGAGGCAGCATGGAGTGGACCTGCATGTAGACATGGATATTTTTACGGTATTCAGTATTATCGGCACGATTGCCTTTGCAGTCAGCGGTGCAATTGTAGCTATGGAAGAGGAGTACGACATACTAGGTGTATTTGTGCTTGGGCTTGTCAGTGCATTCGGCGGAGGAGTCGTGCGCAATCTTCTCATCGATATCCCGATTACAACACTTTGGACGCAAGGCATGCTGCTTAAAACAGCCATTATTGCAATGACGATTACCTTCATTCTTCCAGTCAGATGGATCAAGCAGTGGAAGAAAAGTGAAGCCTTTTTCGATGCCATCGGATTATCAGCCTTTGCCATTCAAGGAGCGTTATACGCAACCGGCAAATACCCGTTGAGCGCAGTCATTGTAGCAGCGATGATGACAGGGATCGGCGGGGGTATTATTCGTGATGTATTAGCGGGCAGGAAGCCGCTTGTACTTAGGGATGAGATTTATGCGGTATGGGCGATGGCTGCGGGGGCTGCTATTGGACTTAAATGGTTCGTAACCGAGCTCGATCTGCTCACTCTGTTCGTCATCGTGATCGTTTTTCGTATGCTGTCCGTTCAGTTTCGTTGGCGCCTGCCGCGGCGGTCACTTAGATTCACGCTTGCGCAGTCGGTCCATTCGGAAGGGAAGAAACGGTTTGCAGCATTAAACGATAAGTTGGAGAAGGAGCGGGTGTTATGATTTCTGTATTGTTTGTGTGTCTCGGTAATATCTGCCGGTCACCCATGGCGGAGGCTGTATTCCGTCACAGGCTGACAGCCTGCAATCTGGAACAAGATATTCAAGTGGATTCGGCTGGCACGGGAGATTGGCATCTGGGCAAAGTGCCGCATGAAGGAACGCGGGCATTGCTCGATCGTTTCGGCATTTCTTATGAAGGGATGCGAGCCAGGCAGGTCAGTATAGAGGATTACTCGAAATTTGATTATATCGTCTGTATGGACAGTAATAATGAACGTGATACGAGAGCTGTTTTCGGAAGTAAATCCGATGGCCATACCAAAGTATTTAAATTTATGGATCTGCTGCCGGACAAGAAGATGGATGATGTACCGGACCCTTATTATACGGGGAATTTTGATGAAGTATATGACCTGATCTCATTAGGCTGCGAGCGATTGCTGGAGAGGATCACTCACGATCAGCTTGAACACTCGAAGGTGTAAGGCTTTGCTTAATTATAATAGACCGATTCTCCAGCTGTTCAAACAGCAAGGGGAATCGGTCTATTGTTTGATTGCACGCGTCATTCGGACAGAAGGAATGTGATAAGGGCATCTGGAATGAATTTCTGCCAAAAGCCCCATACATGCGCCCCGTCATGCTCGCTGTAGGCGATTGCCGCGCCTTTTGAAGCAAGGATTTGTTTCATTTCCCGGTTAATGCGGACGAAATCATAGATACCATGATCCGTCTCGAAAGCCGTTTCCTGCAAACCGACGATCATATATAGGGAAAGATTTCTCAGATCTGCTTGAGCCTCGGCTATCTTCTGTGAGATGGGATAAAAGGCACCGGACAAGGCAATAACTTGATTGAACATAGCCGGGAAGGTCAGCGCAATATGGAGGGACACAGATCCGCCTAATGAATCACCGGCAAGAATCCTTTCGGAAGGTTCGCGCCGGACCGGATACTTGTCTTCAATAAAAGGAATCAGCTCTTCCCCGAAGAAAGCGATATAACCTTGATGCCGGTCGCCATCCGGTGAGTACTCAGCTGTACGCAGCTTCTTATCCACATCGACCCCAACGATGATAAAAGGTTCGATGCCTTCATCCAGAATCAGCTGATTCGCGATTGTTGCAATACGTCCAAAGTTGAAAAATTCTTCGCCGTCCTGACAATAGACGACAGGATAACTGAGCATCTCATTATAGCCTGGCGGCAAATAGACACGGAGATTTCGCTCGCCTTCTGGCAGATATCGGCTTGTAATGACTTCTTTATTAATGGTGCGTTTCAAATAACGTTGATCGGTCATTATTAAATTTCTCCTTTATAGACTGCATGGTTTAGATGGGTTAAGGGTAAACAAAAGGAAGTAAACAACAGTGATCATCGCTTTCCTCATTAAGTTGTATTATGCTGTACTACTATTATTGAGTCTCTGTTACATATACAATTCGATAGGAAAAAAGACGGAAAGTGCGAAAAATCAACGGGTTTTACTATTTTATACTTTGACCATTCAGGTTAAACAGGGTTATAATCATTCTATAACAGACACACTCGTTTTTTCAAATATTTAGTTGAGGTGAACGATATGAGCAAGCTGCCTTACGAAGTACAAACGGAGCCAGTTCAGCCGTTGTCCATCCTGTCGCCAGATGGGGAGATCATAAACCCGGATTTAATGCCGGCTTTGACTGATGATCAATTAAAAGAAGTTATGTATCGTATGGTATTCACACGTACTTGGGATGAGCGTGCAGTTAACTTAGGTAGACAAGGCCGTCTTGGTTTCTATGCTCCGGTATCCGGTCAAGAAGCTTCTATGGTCGGCAGTGAGTATGCCCTTAATAAAGATGATTTCGTATGTCCGGGCTACCGCGATATGCCGCAAATCGTGTGGCATGGTTTGCCACTCTATCAAGCATTCTTATATTCACGCGGCCATCAGCATGGCGGACAAATTCCGCAGGATGTTCATGTTCTTATGCCGCAAATCATCATCGGAGCTCAAATTTTGCATGCTACCGGCGTTGCCATGGCATTCAAGAAGCGTAATGAGAAGCGTGTAGCGATTACGTACACAGGTGACGGCGGTTCTTCTGAAGGCGATTTCTACGAAGGCATGAACTTTGCAGGAGCTTTCAAGCTTCCGGTTATCTATGTGGTTCAGAACAACGGCTATGCCATTACAACTCCATACGCGAAGCAGACAGCAGCATTGTCCGTTGCCCATAAAGCAGTCGCAGCAGGAATCAAAGGCGTGCAAGTTGATGGTATGGACGTGCTTGCCGTTATCAAAGCGGTATCAGACGCAGCAGAGCGGGGCCGTAACGGTGAAGGCGCTACTTTGATCGAAATGCTGACTTATCGTTTCCGTCCGCATTCCATGGCGGATGACACTTCGAAATACCGGACGAAGGATGAAGAGAGCGAATGGAGTGAGAAGGATCCGATTACTCGTTTCGCTAAATTCTTGGCTAACAAAGGCCTTTGGACTGACGAGGATACGGCTCGCGTGAAAGAGGAAGCGAAAGCGACGGTTAACGAGAACATCAAGAAAGCTGAAGCTGTTGAGAAAATGACGGTTGAAGGCCTAATTGATTCGATGTTTGAAACGACTCCTAAGCATCTGGAAGCTCAAAAAGCAGATTTTAAACAATAAATATAAAGCTTGAACCGATATAGTTTGGCCTATTCCCTCGAAGTAAGCTTACCGCGCAGCGTGCCTGGTATAGGCTTTCGACAATTTTTAAGGAGGTACTTCCGTCAATGGCTCAAATGAATATGAAAGAAGCGATCCGCGATGCGATGCGCGTGGAGCTAAAGAATGACCCGAATGTGTACGTCTTCGGTGAAGACGTCGGTAAAGTCGGCGGCGTATTCCGTGCGACTGAAGGTCTGCAGGGAGAGTTTGGCGAGGACCGCGTTTTTGATACTCCGCTTGCTGAGTCGGCTATCGCAGGTATGGCAGTAGGGATGGGAATTCAAGGCTTCCGCCCGGTTGCCGAAATCCAATTCGTCGGTTTTATCTACGAAGCGCTTGATCAAATGTTCGTCCAAGCTGCTCGCATGCGCTACCGTTCCGGCGGCCGTTACAATTCACCGATCGTATTCCGGACACCTTTTGGCGGCGGAGTTAAAGCGGCTGAGCTGCATACGGATTCCCTGGAAGGGCTTGCCATTCAAACACCGGGTATCAAAGTGATCGTGCCTTCCAATCCCTATGATGCGAAAGGCTTGCTGGTATCGGCAATCCGCGATAATGATCCCGTTTTCTTCATGGAGCACCTTAATCTGTATCATGCTTTCCGTCAAGATGTGCCTGAAGAAGCTTACACAGTTGAAATCGGTAAAGCGAACATCGTTCGCGAAGGCAGCGATGTTACGATCATTGCTTACGGATTGATGGTTCATACGGCGGTTAAAGCTGCTGAAGAGCTGGAGAAATCAGGCATTAAAGCGGAAGTCATTGATCTTCGTACGCTGCTGCCGCTTGATATCGAAACCATTGTTGCTTCCATCCAAAAAACCAACCGTGCGATTGTCGTGCAGGAAGCACAAAAAACATCCGGTGCTGCTGCTGAGATTATCGCTCAAATCAATGAGAATGCAATCCTGCATCTGGAAGCTCCTGTGCTGCGCGTTGCAGGTCCGGATACGGTTTATCCTTTCGCGCTTGTTGAAGATGCTTGGCTGCCTAACACTGCCCGTATCATCAAAGCCGTTAATGATGTGTTGAACTTTTAATAGGATGAAAGATTAATTTATACAGCGATAATGAGATTCGCTTCTTGCGAAGTTACAAAATAAGCAGGTTGTTTAGACCTGAAAGGAGGTCACGGGACGTGGCAAAATTTGAATATCGATTCCCGGAGCTGGGCGAAGGGCTGCATGAAGGCGAAATCGTTAAGATGCATATTAAGCCTGGAAGCGCAGTAACGGACGAAGATATTATTATGGAAGTTCAGAATGACAAGGCGATCGTAGAAGTTCCTTGTCCGGTGAACGGCAAAGTGCTTGAAGTGCTCGTGAAGGACGGTCAAGTGTGTCATGTAGGCGACATCGTTGCAATCATCGATGCAGAAGGCGAGATTCCTGAACAAGCGGCTCCTCCAGCAGACAGCCATAGCTCAAATTCGAGTGCTCCTGCGGCAGCAACTGCTGCTCCAGCTCCAGTACAAGCAGAAGCTCCTAAAGCAGAAGCTGCACCTGTTCAAGCCGAGGCTCCTGCCAAAGCAGCAGGCGGTCTTGTGCTTGCTACACCAAGTGTACGCAAATATTCCCGTGAAAAAAGCGTTGATCTTGCATCCGTAACTGGTACAGGCAAGAACGGCCGTATCACAAGAGAAGACATTGATGCCTTTGCATCCGGCGGCGGTTCTGCTGCAGCTTCATCCGGGGCAGCTCAAGATCAAGCAGCTTCATCCGGACAGGCTCAGGCTGCTGAAGCTAAGCCTGCAGCTGTACAAGTCGGCGATCGTACAGAAGAGCGCGTTCCTTTCAAAGGAATCCGCAAAGCTATCGCAAATGCCATGGTTAAATCCGTCTACACAGCTCCTCATGTAACGCTCATGGATGAAGTGGATGTTACGGAGCTTGTGGCGCTGCGTACGAAAGCCAAGCCTGTTGCCGAGAAAAAAGGCATCAAGCTGACTTACCTGCCGTTTATCGTGAAGGCTTTGGTTGCGGCATGCCGCCAGTTCCCGATTGTGAACGCGACGCTAGATGAAGCTACCCAAGAAATCGTACTGAAGAAATACTACAATATCGGTATTGCTACCGATACTGAGAACGGTTTGATCGTACCTGTCATTCACGATGCGGACCGCAAAAATGTATGGATGGTTGCCGAGGCGATCAAGGATCTGGCCACCCGCGGCCGCGAAGGCAAACTGTCTGCCGCGGAAATGAAGGGAAGCACGATTTCGATCACGAATATCGGCTCTGCCGGAGGTATGTTCTTCACACCTGTCATCAACTTCCCTGAGGTTGCAATTCTGGGTACAGGCCGTATCTCGGAGAAAGCCGTCGTTAAGAACGGTGAAATTGTTGCAGCTTCTGTTATGGCACTCTCGCTCAGCTTCGACCACCGTCTAATTGACGGTGCGACAGCTCAAAACTTCTTGAACTATATCAAACAGCTTCTTGCTGACCCACAATTACTTGTAATGGAGGTGTAACCCATGGTAGTAGGTGACGCTTCACTCGATATCGATTTGCTCGTCATCGGAGCAGGACCAGGCGGTTATGTGGCAGCCATTCGTGCAGCCCAACTTGGTCAAAATGTGCTAGTCGTGGATAAACAATATGTAGGCGGAGTATGCTTGAATGTAGGCTGTATCCCGTCTAAGGCGCTGATTTCAGCGTCGCATCAATACGAATCAATCAACCATGCATCTGAATTCGGTATTACGGCTTCTGACGTGAAAGTAGAATGGAGCAAAGTACAGGAGTTCAAAAACGGCGTCGTTAAGAAATTGACCGGCGGCGTTGCATCCTTGCTCAAAGCGAATAAGATTCAATATTTCGCTGGAGAAGTGATGTTCATTAGCGATACGGAAGCGCGTGTCTTTAATGATCAAGAAGCGCCTCGTTACCGTTTCAAAAACTGTATCATCGCTACTGGCTCCCGTCCGATTGAGCTCAAAGCATTCCCTTACGGAGGCCGCATCGTGTCCTCTACTGAGGCTTTGTCGCTTCCTGAAATTCCAAAAAGCCTTGTCGTAATCGGCGGCGGCTACATCGGCATAGAGCTTGGCCAAATGTATGCTCGTTTCGGTACGAAAGTAACCGTTATTGAAGGATCGGATACCATCCTTCCAGGCTTTGACTCCGATATGTCTTCGCTTGTTGCGAAGAAACTTAAAGGTGCAGGCGCGGATATCGTAACGGGCGCTCAAGCGAAGAGTGCAGAACAAACCGATAAAGACGTTACTGTAACCTACACTGTTGGCGGTGAAGATAAGCAAGTTACAGCAGATTACCTGCTCGTTACCGTTGGCCGCCGTCCTAATACGGACGGAGAGCTTGGTCTGGATCTAATCGATCTGAAAATGACTGACCGCGGTCTGATTGAAGTTGACGAACAGTGCCGTACAAGCATCCCGCATATTTATGCGATTGGTGATATCATTGACGGACCTGCGCTTGCGCATAAGGCGATGTACGAAGGCCGCGTAGCAGCTGAAGTCATTGCTGGTCAACCGAGCAAAATCGACTACAAATGTATTCCGCTTGTTGTATTCTCTGATCCTGAATGCTCCAGCGTAGGCTACAGCGAGAAGGAAGCGAAAGAGAAGGGCCATAATGTCAAAGTGGGTAAATTCCCATTCAATATCAATGGCCGTGCACTCTCTCTTGGCGTAAAAGAAGGGTTCGTCAAAATCATCGCTGATGCGGATAACGGACTTGTGCTTGGTGCACAAATCGCGGGAATCGAAGCATCAAATATGATTGCCGAGCTTGGCCTTGCTATCGAGATGGGCGCAACACTTGAGGATATCGCTCTTACGATTCATGCACATCCGACACTTGGTGAAATCGTGCTCGACGCCGTTGAGATGGCTCTTGGCCATCCCATCCATGCGATTAGCAAATAAGACCGATAATTAACATAGCATGAATGATGAGGAATAAAGAGGTCACGCCGCTAATTATAGCGGCAGGGCCTCTTTTCTCTACTTTTGAAGATGGATGCAGGGGGCATGCAAAGTGGAAAACGAAGCGTCATTTAGGCTTGCAAGCGAGTCAAGGTCAACGATGGTACAGCTCATCTTTCCGTCGGATACGAATTATCACGGTACGATGTTTGGCGGTAAAGTAATGGAATATATGGATAAGATCGCTGCAATAACCAGTATGCGGCATGCTCGCAAGCCAGTTGTAACAGCCTCTACAGACAGCTTGGATTTTGTAGCTCCGATTCGGGTCGGCGAAGTGATCGAAGTGGAAGCCTTTGTGACTTGGACACATAACAGCTCGATGGAGATCTATGTGAAGGTTCAGACGGAGAATGTTTACACCGGCGAACGCAAAGTCGCTGTTACAGCTTTCTTTACCTTTGTTGCACTTGATGACGCAGGCAAGCCAACCCGGGTGTCAGCTATTATCCCGGAAACGGATGAGCAGAAGTCACTTCATGCCAGCGCGCCATCGAGATATGAATTACGTAAGAAGAGAAAACAGGACAGACAGAACGACCTTTAAATGATAGAATATACTAATAGATATAGCTGGAAAAGGGGGTAAGATAACGTTGAGATCGTATTTGGATTTATTGCAAGATGTGATGGATAACGGGGCTGTGAAGGAAGATCGAACAGGTACTGGGACGAAATCGGTTTTTGGCCGCCAGCTTCGATTCGATTTGAATAAAGGCTTTCCCCTTGTGACGACGAAGAAGATGCATCTTAAGTCGATTATTCATGAGCTTTTATGGTTTCTTCGAGGGGATACGAACGTTCGATACCTGCAGGAGCATGGCGTTCGTATTTGGAATGAATGGGCGGATGAGAACGGGGATTTAGGTCCGGTTTACGGCTCGCAGTGGCGTGCTTGGGAAGCGCCGGACGGCCGGCATATTGACCAAATCGCACAGGTGGTCGACTCCATTAAACGAAATCCGGATTCAAGGCGTCACCTTGTAAGTGCCTGGAACGTGGCGGAAATCGATAAAATGAAATTGCCTCCGTGTCATTTTGTTTTTCAATTTTACGTGGTGAACGGTAAACTGTCCTGTATGCTGACAATGCGATCCTCTGATATTTTCTTAGGACTGCCGTTTAATATTGCACAATATGCCTTGCTTACGCATATGATTGCCCAGCAGTGTGATCTTGGGGTTGGGGATTTTATCTATTCTGGCGGCGACGTTCATATATACAGCAATCATTTTGATCAAGTAAACCTTCAGCTGGGACGGGAGCCAAAGCCTCTGCCGCAGCTTAACATAAAGCGTAAACCGGCTTCCATATTTGATTATCATTACGACGATTTCGAAATCGTCAATTACGACCACCATCCAACCATCAAAGCTGAAGTTGCGATATAATTAAAAAGGGGCGCTTTACATTGACCGTAACAATGATCGGCGCCATGGCGAATAACCGGGTTATTGGCGTTGATAATGCCATGCCCTGGCATCTGCCGGCCGAAATGGGCCATTTCCGCAGATCGACTATAGGCAGAACCGTATTGATGGGGCGTAAAACCTTTGAATCCTTAGGCCGCCCTCTAAAGGATAGACGTAATGTTATCTTGACCAGGAATATCGATTATGCACCTGCTGGATGTGAAATTGTACATACGGTGGAAGAAGCGTTGAACCTTTACGAGGCTGCAGCGGTAGAAGAGCTGGTCGTCATGGGCGGTGCGGAAATTTACAGTCTATTTCTGCCTTATGCGGACAAGCTGCTTCTAACCGAAGTTGATGCGAATATCGATGGCGATGCTTATTTTCCGGCGTTTGATTCGGAGGAATGGTCACTGGTTAATAGTGAGTCATTTTCGAAGGATGAGAAAAACAGCTATGACTTTAAAATTCAGACTTATGAGCGCAAGCGGGGGAAATGAAGCCGTGCAGCTTACTTGCCAATAAAGTCGAACGTTATGTCATAAAGTGCAAATGATTGTACGGATAATCCATTTAACGGTATAGGGCTAATTGCTACGATATTGTGGATAGCCGTTTACGGAATGATGGGAAAGTTTGATATTGAATAATAATTGGATTCCCGATATAGTTTTAGAGAGATACTGTCAACTGGGTAACGGGAAAACAGATGGAGGATAAGCGATCATGTCTACACCTACTGGATTTATGGATTACAAACGCGAGCTGCCCGCTGACCGCGATCCGCTTGAGCGGATTAAGGATTGGGAAGAATTTCATAAACATTTCAGTGAAGATCAACTGCGCACACAAGGCGCTCGCTGCATGGATTGCGGGACTCCTTATTGTCACACAGGCATTGAGCTTCCTGGGGGAGCTTCCGGCTGTCCGGTCAACAACCTCATTCCCGAATGGAATAATTTGATATACCGCGGTCTGTGGCGCGAAGCACTTGACCGTTTGCATAAAACAAACAATTTCCCTGAGTTTACGGGCCGCGTTTGTCCGGCTCCATGCGAAGGATCATGTACAGTTGGCTTAATTGGCGACTCGGTTACGATCAAGACAATTGAGCAAGCGATTATCGATAAAGGTTTTGATGAGGGATGGGTTGTTCCTCAAATTCCGCATGTGCGCACAGGCAAAAAGGTTGCCGTTGTTGGATCCGGCCCGGCTGGAATGGCTACAGCAGCCCAATTGAACAAAGCAGGTCACACGGTTACGGTGTACGAACGCGCTGACCGCATTGGCGGCCTCCTCGTTTATGGAATTCCAACAATGAAGCTGGACAAGAAGATCGTTGAGCGCCGTGTTGAATTGATGGAAGCGGAAGGCGTTCAATTTGTTACAAACACAGAAATCGGCAAGGACGTTTCTGCCCAGCAGCTGATGGATGAATTCGATGCAGTCGTTCTTTGCGGCGGTGCAACGAAAGCGCGTGAAGTTGAAATTGAAGGCCGTAACCTTAAAGGTGTTCATCTGGCGATGGATTACTTAAATGGCACGATCAAGAGCTACTTGGATTCTAACCTGACTGACGGCAATTATATCTCTGCAGAAGGCAAGGATGTAATCGTAATCGGCGGTGGAGATACCGGTACGGACTGTGTTGCTACAGCACTGCGTCACGGCTGCAAATCGGTAACCCAGTTCGGTACACATGCCAAAGCACCGCTTGAGCGTGATCAAGTGAACAACCCTTGGCCGCAATTCCCTAATGTATATACGCTTGATTATGCACAGGAAGAAGCACGTGCTCTGTATGGTCAAGATCCTCGTGCGTTCTCCGTACTAACGAAGAAATTCGTTGGTGATGAGAATGGCAATCTGAAAGAACTGCACACCGTACAAATCGAACGTACAGTTGATGAAACTGGCCGTAAAATTTATAAAGAAATCCCTGGTACTGAAAAAGTATGGCCAGCTGATCTTGTAATGATCGCAGTCGGTTTCGAAGGGCCAGAGAACACATTGATTGAACAGCTTGGTCTTGCTCAAGATCGCCGTTCCAACGTCAAAGCCAAATATGGCGACTACCGGACAAGTGTGGATAAAGTGTTTGCTGCGGGAGATATGCGCCGTGGTCAAAGTCTGGTTGTTTGGGCAATTAACGAAGGCCGTGAAGCGGCACGTGAAGTGGATCGTTACCTGATGGGTACGACCATGCTTCCTTAAATAACTGAGATATTTATATATAAAACAATGAAATTTATGATGACATGCAAAGCGCCTTCGGGCGCTTTTTGTTTCGAAAGAGAGGAGGATGCTCAGATGATTCAATATGATTCGGAAGAGGTAACACAACTACGATTTCATGCTTTCCGTCCGCGAATCGAACGACGTGATGATCAGTGGGTAGACATTGAGCTTACGGCCAAGTTATCCCCAGCAACACCTGTGCCGGACGGGATATCGGAATTAACCATTTTGGTTATTTGTACGGTCAGCGGTGTCATCGCACAAATCGTGCCGTTAGATGAAGGCTGTGACTGTGAATTTCAGTTTACAGCTGACGAAAAAGCGCAGATAAGCTCGTATATTGAAAGCCCGGACATACAAGCGCTTATCACCTCCAGCCCTCTCCCCAAATGAAGGAAAGTTGTGGTAAAATGACACTACGACGCGCTGGGCTGGCTTGAACTGAAAATTGGCTCCGTCGAACTTTCGTGGGGGAATGAGCGATGCGGACTGAATCCGTGAGTGTTCTTACACCGACCGAAATTCGAAACATTCGTCGATATGTTCAGCATAAATATAGTGATTTGCCAAGTGAACGGCGAGCCGAAATCGTCGCCGATGCGATGCAGCGAATTATTATGAAACAGCTGCCCGACTTCCCTGAATCGATCAAGAATCAATTGACTGGCGAGCTGCTTCGGGATGCGGCAGTCCAGCAGCAGATTCCAGTACGTGCGGAGCATATTTTTCATGCTTGTTTGTCCTTAGATTATAGGGATAAGGAGCTGTTTGGACCTATTCATGTATGGACCCAGCAGCAGTTGAACCGAATCATAGAAGCCGATTGGTTTCGTATGCAGCTTGACGCAGCGGTTCGGTTAAAGGATTCAGACAGCAGCGGTTTGCAGTCTTGGCGAACGTTAGCAGGACATGTTGTCAGATCAAACAACGCAAATGACACTAATTCTTTCTCAACTTTAAACTCCAAGGAACCGGCTAAAGTGATTGCACTTCCCGTACATAAGCGAACTTATGTACGGAGCTCATTTTTTGCCATGCTGTCTATTGTGCTTGTTACCATGACGCTGGTATATGGATGGTTGATGCTGGCGCCAAAGCCTTCCGGGCGCCTGCAGCCGCCAATCGACACCAAGCCCGCTCAAGCTATAAAAGTGCATATGCTCAATGAGCTCCCAAGTGAACTGCAGTATACCGAAGTGGATGAAAAGTTATTAGTCCAATATCTTCATAGTAAATCCTCGCTGCTAGCGGACAAGCCGTATCTTGAGGCAATTCTCAAAGTGGCGAAAGAGAAGGATATTCATCCACTCCTCATGTTTGCGATAACTGGTCAAGAGCAAGCCTTTGTGCCCAGAACTCATAAGATGGCGAAGAAGATTGCGAACAATCCTTTTAATGTGTTTTACAGCTGGAAGGCATACAATACGACCATTGAGCAATCGGCTCGAATTGCTGCAACAACGATCAACCGCTTAAGTAAAGATCGGCCTTATAATAAGGATGCCATTACTTGGATTAACCGTGAATATGCTGAAGACCCCAATTGGTCCAAAGGCGTAACGAGCATTTTGCAAGCCATGAAACGTTATATCCAGTCAGACATCGAGCGTTAGAGAGGCGATTAGTTGAAAACATTAATTATCGCAGAAAAGCCGGATATGGGCCGGACAATTGCCGCCGTTATTGAACCTAAGGCGCAAAACAAACGTTCCTATCTGGAAGGCGAGCGTTATATCATAACATGGGCTATCGGACACTTAGTTAGCCTGGCAGAACCGGATCATTACGATCCCAAATACAAACGATGGAATGAAGGGGACTTGCCAATCATTCCGGATCAATTTAAGCTGTGGCCGAACGCAAGGACGAAGGATCAGTTGAATACGATCGGAGAGTTGGCTAAGCGCTGCGATCGGCTCGTGAATGCATGCGATGCCGGGCGCGAAGGTCAGCTCATTTTTCATTTGATCAAGCAATATTTGAGAATGATGCAGCCTACAGAGCGGTTATGGATATCCGATCTGACGGCCGAGACGATACGTAAGGGCTTCGATGCCCTTCGGAACGATCAAGATTACGATCCGCTGACAAGAGCGGCTAGGGCACGCAGCGAGGCGGACTGGCTTGTGGGTATGAACGCCTCCAGAGCCTTTACTATTCGTCATAAGACGCTATTATCGGTTGGTCGTGTCCAGACCCCCGTGTTAGCTTTGCTTTATGACCGTCATAAGGAAATAACTGCTTTCGACAGCGAAACCTATTTTGTTGTCCAAGCTGTTTTCAGTCAAGAGGATTTTAGCTATAAAGGGCTTTGGCAGGGGGATCGAATCACCAAGAAGGAGCAGGCAGATGCTCTTGCCGCCAAAGTGCTTGGGCAGCCGGGCACCATTATAAGCTATGAAACGAATGAATCGAAGGAATATCCTTATCGATTATATGATTTGACCTTGCTTCAGCGTGAAGCGAACGGCAAGTTTGGCTATCCGGCGAAGAAAACACTGGATATCGCACAGGCTCTTTATGAGAAGCATAAGGTGATCAGTTATCCGCGTACCAGTTCAAACTATGTGACGGAAGAGAATATCCCAGTCATGGGGAATGTTCTTAACATGCTTAAACAAACGTCAAACTACGGTCAGCTAGCCAATAACGCAGATCGCGGCAGGGTTCATAAGGGCAATAAAGCTGTCTGTAATCCAGCGAAGGTTGAGGATCACCATGCGATTATTCCGACCCCCAAGCGGCCGGGGACGCTTAATCAGGAAGAGCAGAATATTTATGATCTCATCGTCCGCCGCTTCTTATCGCACTATTATCCTCCGGCGGTTTATAACAATCATGAAGTGATGACACAGGTACTGGATGAACTATTCCGTACAAGAGCGAAGGAACAGCTGGATCAAGGCTGGCGAGTCGTTCTCGGAGGAGATGAGGGAACGGGCGTTAAAGAGAAAACACGAGGCAAGAAAAAGGCTGACGAGGCTTCCGATGATCAAGAGGATGATCTGCTTGTGACTGATCGGCCTTTTGCCGTGAACAAGGATCTTCCTGTTCTCTGCGAGGAAGCTGCCGGGATCGAAAAGGCGACTAGCCCGCCAAAGCCTTTTACGGAAGGGACGCTTCTCAAAGCAATGGAAAGCGCCGGGAAGTCCATCGAGGATGAAGAGCTGAGGGATGCCATGAAGCAGACGGGTCTTGGTACGCCAGCTACGCGGGCTGCGACGATCGAGCGTTTGAAGCAGGTCGGCTATATCAAGCCGACGGGAAAACGCCTGGATATTACAACTAAAGGCTGTGCAGCGATTGAGCTAATCCGCGGTGCAGGCGTTGAATTGTTAGCATCACCCGAAATGACGGGTCGATGGGAGCAGCGGCTTCATCAAATCTCCAAGGGCGAGGCTTCTGATGAACAGTTCATGCAGAAGGTCAAGCAGTTTGCCGAGATGATTGTGGGCAAAGTCAAACATCAGCGGCCGGCTGCTGCGAGTTTATTCGCAGAACCCGAATCTGAAGCGAAAGTCAAAGGGAAGAGTAGAGCGCCGAAGAAAAGCTCAGATGCGGATGCGAAGCAGGCAGGTACAAAGCAGCGAGCGGCGGTCAAGCGTCAGACGAGCAATAAAGCTGGTACTGAATCAGCAGCTAGTTCTGCGGTTAAGAAAGGCGGAGCAGCGCAAAGAGGCACAAGCAGCAAGATTGAAAGCACCGTTACAGCTCTAACATCGAGTTCTCAATCTTCAGCAGCCTCACCTGCGATTATAGCTCCGTGCCCGCGTCCTGGCTGCAGCGGCCAATTAGTTGAAGGCAAACGCGGCTACGGCTGCTTAAAGTTCCGTGAGGGCTGCTCTTTCGTCATTTGGAAGGAGCAGGATAACAAAACGGTTACCGCGGCTATGGCCAAAGCGATTGCTACAAGTGGAGAGACACGTAAGCTATCCTTCAAGTCCGAAGATGGATCTGCTTTCTCAGGAAAGCTTGTATTAAAGGATACTTCTAAAGGAACAGTTGAATTTGTTCCCCTGTAACGGAAGAATCCCTCATCGTTAACGGGAAACCGCTCATCTTGTCGTCTCGATGGCGAGGATAAAGAGCAAGACAGCTACACGGCTCGGTTTCGCTGCGGCGCTGACCTGTTCATAATCTAAAAAGGCTTGTCCCACATGATGCGGGACAAGCCTTTTATGCGATAAACAACTATTGGGCCTGGCGAGACTGGATGTAACCGTGAATGCTGCCTGGCACTTCGCTAAGCTGTCTTAATGTGAAGAAAGCGCCTTTGGGTTCGACATCGACACCAACGATATTGTAGACCCATTCAGAATCCGTCTTCATATGAATGGCATTGATGCCAGTGGTTAGTGCAGGAATAACATCGGTGCGCAAGGAGTTACCAATCATCCAGGTTGTGCTTCGGTCAAAAAGACCATCTTGTAATATCGTCTCCATCGCTTCGATATTCTTGTGAGAACGAACATAAATTCGATTGTCGAAATAGCGTTCCAGCTGCATCTGATTAATTTTTCGTTGTTGAATCAACAATTCTCCACCAGTATACAAATGAAGCTCGTGCCCGTAAGATGCGAGCTTATCGAGCGTTTCTTCCATAAATGGGTATGGCTCCACAGCATGCTCATAGACGCTGCGGCCAAGCTTCCACAACAAATCCTCTTCCACAATTGAACGTGATCGGCCTACAAGGTCCGAGAAGTGGCGGTACGTTTCAATAAAGGATTCGGGGAAATGATCGCTCTTGAAGCCGACAACCTGCACGCCAGCGATATCAATTTCCGTTTGCTTGTCCTGGATCGTGCCGGTTGTAATATTGTGGCCGCGAAACCAGTCTGACATGAGGTCCGTAAACTGTTCGATCACAAGATAGAAATACTTGTTACAGTAAATAAGAGTGTCATCAAGATCAAATAAAAGTTGTTGCTTCATATGGCACAGCTCCTTCTCCAGATGATGCGGCTGTAGAACAAATCTACCTCATCTGGGGATTCGCCGTCAAATCGAATATTAGTGGCTGATTAAGCGAATACTGTAGATTGGAGGTGAGACTTCATATGGCTGTGAATAAAAATGAGATGAAGGACAATCGGAGCAGCGGATTTCGAGGACGCAATGCAACATTAACTCCGGAGAAAACGGCAATCCGACCACCAAGCTTAAACGGCATTAACAAACAGCTTCCCTAATACGCACCGATGCCGTCTAAACGATCATGAACACAATACAAAATGGGCATGCGCTCAAATTGCGAATTAGATTCTAAACGAGCGCGTGCCCAACGAATACCGCGGGTTAAGCATATTTATTCAATTTATCGTGTAAGTTTTGTTTGATATAAGCTATTCTTCGTCTTACATAAAAATCATAGCTCTCGCCTTTAAGCTCCCGGGGCGTAATCACCTCCTCTGCTGTGTTGTCGATAATAGTCAGCGAGCCGTTCGAATAAAACTTAAAAGTCAGATCCCGAAATGGACGATGTCTTTCGATAAATCGATAGTTTTCACAGTTGTTCATGATGATTAGCCTCCTTTTGTAAAAACGAGTATTTTTAGAACAAGTGTTCTGGTTTTTATTATACCAAACATTTGTTCGGATGGAAACTATTTTTTGTTTCCCTTAAACTAGATTGATAGAGTTTATTTTGATTTGTCTAAAGGAGCGCCATTCATGATAAAAGTCATTCAGTTATCGAAACAAATACCTGGTGGCCCGCAGGTACTTTCAGGCATCAATCTTGAAGTTCAACCGGGTGAATTCGTTGCGGTAAAAGGAGCAAGCGGAAGCGGAAAATCGATGCTGCTGCGTTGTCTGGCCCTGCGTGAGAGCTGGAGCGGCGGCACTTATATAGTAGATGGTGTGGATATCTTCAAGAAAGGATTCGCCGGGAAGATCAAGGTCCGCCGCGAGATGGCTTATCTGGAGGAGAAGCCGCAGCTGATCCCGAACCGTACGGCACTTAAGAACGTACTGATCGGTGCGGCATATCAAACCCCTGCATGGCGAAGAGTAACGGGGATGGTGCGCAGCGATGATTATATGGGCGCGATGGATATGATCGAGAAGATGGGCCTATTGGAAAAAGCACATCAGAAAGGCGGTCAGCTTAGCGGGGGAGAGAAGCAGCGTATTGCAGTTGCAAGAGCGCTGGTCCATGGCGCGACTACCTTGCTCGTAGATGAGCCGGTATCCGGACTTGACCCGCATCAGGCGGAGCAAGTACTGGACGATTTGAAAAAAATGTGCCGCATTCAAGGGATTTCAGTAATCGCTGTCATGCATCAAGGTGACTGGGCGGAGCGGTTTGCCGATCGTATTGTGGGGCTTAATAACGGGAAGCTTGTGCTCGATATTAAAGGAAGAAGATTGACAGAACGGGAGAAGATGCTGCTATGACGCCACAGGCTTCTTACGGAAGCGGTGCAGATACGATTCCGGAATATCACTATCGTCTTTTACAAACCAATGAAGTCGAAGCCGCCCATCAGCTCGAGATGGCCTGCTTTACGCCAGAGGCGGCTGCAACGCTTGAAGCCTTTAGGTTTCGGCAGTTGAATTTCCCATGCTATTTTTGGTCGGCCTGGTCGGAGGATCATCTGATTGGACTTGCTTGTGCGATTCGTACAGCAGAAAGCGCTTGCGAAGAAAATGAAGTAAAAGGTTCGCACGAGCCCCAAAGGGACGGGATGAATCTATGTGTCTTGTCGGTGGCGGTTGAGCCAGATCACCGCCTGCAAGGTGTGGGCGACGCTCTGATGAAGCCGCTTGTGAAGCAAGCGCTGAACGATCACCTGGAATCGGTTTATCTCATGTGCGAAGAGCATCTCATACCCTTCTATAAGAAGCATGGCTTCAAGTATATCGGGCTTTCATCCTCGAATCACGGCGGACTTCAGTGGCATGAAATGAAGCTGGTTCTAAGCGAATAGGAATGGTTTACGAAATGAACTAGCAAAGGATGCGTGAAGCCGGCATAGAATAGACCATCAACCTAATAGGCAGGTGTCCATCTATGGCCTTTCAATTTCCGGCAGTCATCCACGCTTCCCGAATCACATTCCCAAAAGCAGAGCTTTGGGTTCCCGTCTTGAGCGGGCTGCATCATGCAACGGCTCGCAATACGATGAACGAGAAGATCCGCCAAACTGTTCGTGAGCTGGTAGCCGATCAAGGCTCGCTAACGGATCCTCGTGCGGATATGCAGGGTTATTTTGAGATAAAGACCAATGAGAAAAACGTCCTCAGTCTTTCTCTATTCAACTACGCCTACACCGGCGGAGCCCATGGTTTAACGCTGCAGGAGTCGCTCTCGTTCGATACATCAACCGGCAGGCCCTATTCACTAGCGGAGCTGTTCAAGCCGGGCAGCAATTATGTCGGCCGGATTTCTGATTTGATTAAGCTGCAAATTACAACGCGTCAGATTGCTACTTTAGATCCTTTTAATTCGATTCGAGTGGATCAATCCTTTTACATTGCGGATCGCGCTCTCGTTATTTATTTTGCACTCTATGAACTGACTCCCTATGCGTTCGGGTTTCCTTATTTTCCGATTTCGGTATATGATTTGAGCGATATTATTAATCCGAACGGGCTGCTGGCTCCTATGGAAATGAACAATTAATAATCTTTTGACTGGAATGCAGGGTTTTTCACTCCAAATGTCGAAAGTTGGTGAGTACGCCGATACGAGGAGCTAAGCTATGATTTATTTTTTTATTTTTCTTCCAATTGTTGGTATTGCTCTTGGCATCGCAATTCGTTTTAGGGAGCGTTCCAAGAATAAGCCAATCATTGAGCAGAATTCTACGATAGCGCATTTCCAGCCTGCTGCTGGACCCAAGCTGGAACCAAGGCGTAAAGCGGACCTTTCGCCTACAAGCGTAGGCTCTTCTCCATACAGCGTGCTGATCGTTGATGATCAATCTGCGATCCGGATGCTGATGCGGGAGCTTTTTGAACTGGAGCAAGTAACGGTTTATGAAGCCCCGCATGGCAAGGCTGCAATCGAGATGGTGCAGCATCACCCCATTGACTTCATTTTGCTAGATTTAAAAATGCCGGATATGGATGGGATCGAAGCACTGCGGGAAATTCGAAAGGTCGATACTGAGGTCATGGTGGTGATGATTACAGCCTATGGTGATCCGGATAAGCTGGAGGCAGCCAGGCAATTGGGCGTGCAGGCTTTCTTCACGAAACCCTTTGATATCGATCATGTGAAGAACCATGTTATGGGTATACTTAATAAACAAGAAACACGGGAAGGTGAAGTATCCTGACCATCTTCTTGTGCTGACAAGGACGCCACCCTCATACAGTCATGTATGGGGGTGGAGCTGTGTTTGCAGCTATATGGGGCTATCACTGCACCAGCCCTTAACCTGACATTCTTCCTATGTCCGATACATGCAGGATGAGCATGATTTAAATAAAATGGGATTCGCGCAGCAGCAGACCAGGTCTATGAGAGGTCTTGCTTCATTCAGCCACTCCTTCTCGGCATTATCCGCTGCCCATTGGGGCGGTTTTACTGCTCGGGCCTGCTGCTGCAGCCGGAAGGCTTGTTGTAGTCGGAATCGGATGGCCAATTCTGGCGATATTCGGATTATGTACGGCTTGCTCATTGGCAGCGATTGCCTCTGCTTACCCTGCAGCGGGGAGTCTTGTTCACTGGACGTGCGCGATCGTGGACAGGCGGCTCGGTCTAATGTCAGGGCTGCTTCATTGCACAGGCAATATTCTGGTGCTAATTTTGACCAATCGTTTATACGTTTCTATATTTGTCCTGTTTTCCGTCATGCTGCTCCAATATCCGATTGGAACAGGACTGTATGCCGGCTATGAAGGAGTTGGAAGATGGTTTGCGGAAGTTTGGAGTGGGGAGCGGGGAGCTTCATTTCCTTCGGGTTTTTCCTTATCCTTATGGGCGCAGGAGGGGCCAGCGGGCTCTCCAGCATGTCCTCTGCATCCAGAACGTTATTTGCATTGGCCCGCAATGAGAACATCCCATACGCTCATCTCTTCAAGAATATATCGGAACGCTTTCGTTCGCCGCAGGCCGCTCTGCTTCTGGCAGCCGTTACTGCAGTAATCATAGCCGCAATTACCGTCGGAATGAAGTGGAGCCCGTTCTTTCAGACCATCACGTCTGAATAGAAAAGCTTTAGAGGAGCTCATCCGAATTGAAAGAAAATTTCCTCAACTTTAATTTCCCGAGAAAATTGAATCATTTCCCGGGGAAGCGCATGAAAATACACAAAGAGATTTTAATCGACATTTGATGACGAATGTTTAATATTGGAAAATATATCGAAATTATCTATATTTCGAGTGATGATTAACAGCATTAACAATTGCCATTATGCCCCATACGATTTATAATTTCAGCATTCATGTCTGTAATTGAACGGAGGAAACGAGATGGCAGTCTTGGGTAAGCTCTTATCATTGAATATCGCAAAAGCAGTCTCTGTTCCCTATGGATCCAAAGTGGTGGAGACAGGTATTTTCAAGACCTCGAGCGGAAAGCCGCTCAGGTTGACTAGAACAGGCTTAGTCGGCGATCAACAAGCGGATACAGTTAATCATGGCGGGCCGGATAAAGCAGTCTGTGTCTATTCGGCAGATCACTTTGCTTACTGGGAGGAGCAGTGGTCAAAGCCAGTGGAAGCCGGGGCTTTCGGCGAGAACTTTACAATAAGCGGACTGACGGAGGAAAACATACATATTGGTGATATTATCCGGATTGGAGAGGCTGTTGTACAAGTGAGTCAACCCCGGCAACCATGTTTTAAGCTGGGCGTCAAACATCAAATTCCGGAGCTTTCCCTACAAGTACAGCAATCTGGTTACACCGGTTATTATTTTCGGGTGCTGCAGGAAGGGATCGTTCAAGAAGGCGACGAGCTCATTGTGGAAAAGCGCCATGAAAAGGGCATATCCATTGCGGAAGCAAATGTGCTGATGTACGAGAATAAAGAGGATCGTGCCGGAATAAGCAGACTGCTCAGCGTTCAGGAGTTAGCGGACAGCTGGCAGGAGCATTTTAGCAAGCGGCTGGATAAATTATCCGCTCAAGAGTGACACCTGGCAGATGAAGCCGGTTTGATTTAAGCAGGAGGTTAACTACGATGTCTTTTGGAAATTCAGACGGTGATTTCGCTTTCTATTTGGAAGCCTATTCCAGGGATACCTTGTGGAGGGCAGTCAAGGAAGAAAGCGGGATGAACAATACCACCCGGATGATCTACTCCGGCAAGGATAAATATGTACTGCGCGTGTACGACAATCATCGTGATGTTGGAATTGTTCAGATTGAACATCAACTGCTGGACAAGCTTCAGCTGGCCGGTTTGCCGTTTCAGGTGCCAATGCCTGTTGCGAACCTTAACGGTTCGACAATTACGATATCGCCCGACGGTAAACTCGCGGCTCTGTATGCCTACATAGAGGGTGAGCGGCCATCGTCCAGTACAGATCGTCATGTTGAGGCCTTAGGAGCAGCGGCTGGAGCGCTGTCGAATGCAATGAGTCATCTGGAAATGGATCGGGAAATAAGACCCGTCTATAAGCCATATTATGAGTTTGAACAGTCGCATGCAGCAATGACAAACGAAAAACTGGAACGATTGAGCCAAGCTTCAGAGGTGCTTAGCAAACGAGAAGCTGAGCTCAGCCTGCTTTTTGCAGAACGGGCCCGATTAGCTGCTTTGAGAACATTAATGGCTGACATGCCGCATCAATGGATCCATGGAGACATTGTGTTTAACAACTCTCTCGTTCATGAGAATCGAATTTCCGGTGTGCTCGATTTTGAATTCAGCACCATTGATCTGCGTGCAATGGAGCTCGCTGTCGTCCTTGCGGAATTTCCGAATGAGGATTATTCCAGAGCTCTGGAACAGATTGCCTTGTTTTGCAGAGGATTTGGATCATCGGTTAAATTGACGAAAGTCGAAATCGGTCAACTATCTGATCTTGTAAAGCTTAGAATGCTGGATGTGTTTCTGCATTTTGCCGCGAGATACTCAGAAGGACTGGACGGTGAGCCGGTTTGGGATCATCAAATCCAGCGAGCAGCGTATGTATGTAAATGGCTGGATCAGTATAAGGCCGAAATCACAGAACTGTTTGATAATTATTTAAGCTAGTTAAATAAATGCCCGTGTGAATCATTCTTGAACGGTTAAGAATGAAACATCGGGCATTTGCCATATATATAGGGAGGGAGCTTGATGCTGCATGATGGAGGTCGTTTTCAGATGAATGTCGCGCAGTCATTAGGATATGGACCACAAGATCGGTTACTTATCATAAATGCAGACGATTATGGTTTATGTCATTCAACAAATAGCGGCATTCAATCGCTGCTGCAAGATGGAGTCGTGTCGTCAGCTACTATTATGATGCCCTGCGCCTGGGCCAGGGAAGCTGCGCTTTGGAGTGCCCGTCATTCCCAATTGGACGTCGGCGTGCATCTTACGTTTACGAGCGAGTGGAGTGCGATGAAGTGGGGACCTGTATATCGGGATGGCCCGGTAGATTCACTCGTTACTAGCGAAGGGTATTTTTGCAAGGATGCCAAATCCTTCGAGCGTCAAGCTGACCCCGTCCAAGTTCGCCAGGAGCTTAATGCTCAAATTAAAATGGCTCTCCAGCTGGGCGTTAACCTGACGCATGCGGATAATCATATGGGGAGCTTGTATGGACTGCAAACCGGCAGGAATTTCTTAAAACAAGTACTAGAGGTATGTGCCAATTATGGATTGCCTTTTCGGCTGCCGCGCAACCTCCTGCTCGAAAATGGCCAACTAGCACCGGCTGAACTGGCGAATCAAGCGCGCAAGCATGCGGAGGAAGCAGATCGGCTTGGTGTTGTCGTGCTCGATTATTTGCTTGGATTGCCATTTCGTTCCCAAGCGAACGAAACCTATGACAGCTTCAAAGTAGAAATGATCAAACTGCTGCAGCATTTGCACCCAGGCGTATCTGAAATCATCATCCATCCCTCACTCGTAACCGACGAGCTGTACGCTTTTCATGAGGAGCCTCTCAAACGGGGAATGGAGCTGGAGCTGTTTCGAGATCCGGACATTCAGGAAACCATTCGAGCGGAAGGAATCATTCCGGTTAAATGGCGGGATTTGCGTGCTTTGCAGCGGAGCCAGACTCGGCCTTGAAGCCTGGGGCTTATCCTTGCTAACGCGCAAGAAGACGAAGAAGCGGGATAACAGGTTCTGGACAAGCTCTCACTTTAAGAAAATAGTTGCCGTAGATGATTTACTAGAAGGGGCTGTTCGGTTTAAAAAGAGAGTCTATTCGTAAATAGTTAATAATGGTATACTGATAGTTGTGAATTTACTAAACTTTTCAGAAAATTCAGGGAGGGAGTTGAGCAAGTGGCAGATCTTCCAAAAAAGAATGAACTCGGTTTCTTCGAAATTCGCTTAGAATCTATCGGTGGGTTAGGTGCAAACTTGGCCGGAAAAATGCTGGCTGAAGCCGGTGTAGTTGGAAGCGGCTTCAACGGGGTAAGCTTCTCTTCCTACGGTTCAGAGAAGAAGGGCTCTCCAGTAAAAGCGCATATCCGCTTTTGTGATTTGGACACCAACATTAGAGACACAACACCGGTGGAGAGGCCTCATATCGTAGGCATTTTTCATGAGAATTTGTCCAAAACCGTTAATGTTATCAGCGGGATTTATGAGGACAGTGTCGTGCTTGTTAATTCTCCAAAATCCCCTGAGGAGCTCAAGGAGAAGCTGAAGCTTCTCGGCGGCACACTGGCGGTTGTGGATGCAACGGGCATTGCTCTGGAAGAAAACAATCGAGTGAACATGGGGATGCTTGGCGGGTTATTCCGGCTCTGCGACTTCCTGGATTTTGAACATATGAAAGGGATAATCCGTAAATCCCTGGAGAAGAAATATCCCGCGGCAGTCGAGCCCGCACTGCGTACTTTCCAGCGCGGGTATGATGAAGTTCAATTCCGTAACTTCTCGCTGCCGGAGGGGGAGACGATGCCGCTGCCAACCCGCTGGGATACGCCGTCGCTTGGCTATGAAACGCAGCCGATTGGCGGGATGATTACGAACCCCGGCAACAGTGTGCTTAAGGATTTGAGTATTTCCCGTGAGGGCATGATGCCGCATTTCGATGATGAGAAATGTATTCATTGTGCTGCCTGTGATACAGCTTGTCCGGACTTCTGCTTCGTCTGGGATGAGCAGCCCGATAAGAAAGGACGGCCTCAGATGTTCCTTCAAGGTATTGATTATCAGTACTGCAAGGGCTGCCTGAAATGCGTCGTCGCCTGTCCTACAGAAGCGCTGGCATCAGCGCGCGAGACAGATGGGTATGGGGAAGCGAACCGCGTTGCGCACTCATTTAACTGGGCTAACTAATTCAAACTCTATTATCAGCCGCGTCACGCTTTGCATGAGAGAAAGGAGAGGAACAATGGCCATTGAAATCAACAAAGAAGTGAGTACGGGTACCGTTGAACAGCGTATGGTATACGAGTCTGGTAACGAAATGGCAGCTTATGCCGCGCATCAGATCAATTATCATGTCATGGGGTATTTCCCAATCTCACCGTCAACGGAAGTTGCGCAATTTCTCGACCTGATGAAAGCAAACGGACAGCATGATATTAAGCTCATTCCAGCAGACGGAGAGCATGGTTCAGCGGGAATATGCTATGGCGCTTCCGCAGCTGGCGGCCGTGTTTTTAACGCTACCAGTTCCAATGGTTATTTATATATGCTTGAGCAGATGCCGGTGCAATCAGGGACGAGGTTCCCGATGGTCATGAATTTGGTTTGCCGCTCGGTGTCAGGTCCGCTAGATATTCACGGCGATCATTCGGATTTGTATTTTGCACTGAATACCGGCTGGCCGATTCTGATGTGCCGCGATCCGCAGGCCGTATACGATATGAACATTATAGCGCTCAAGCTTGCTGAAGATCCGGCTGTTCGCTTGCCGGTGCTGGTGGCCTCGGACGGGTATTTCACATCTCACCAGAAGCGCCGGGTTCAAACCTTCGCTCACCGCGCTGACGTTCATGCTTTTGTAGGGGAGCATTCACCGGAGGGCTTCAAGCATGTGCTGGACCGGAACAATCCGATTACAGTCGGTCCTTATATGAATGAACCGGACTATATTAATAACTGCTATCAGCAATCAAGAGCGATGTATAACGCCTCCGAGGTGTTTGATCGTCTGCGCAAGGAGTACCAGGTTATTACGGGCCGTGATTACCCGCTACTTGACCAATATCGCATGGAGGATGCCGAGGTCGCCGTTTTCCTCATGAATTCCGCCTCCGAAATCATCAAAGACGTCGTGGATCAGCTGCGTGCCCAAGGAATTAAAGCAGGCTCTATTGCTCCGAATATGATTCGACCGTTTCCGGCCAAGGAAATTGCCGAGGCACTGACGGGCATCAAGGCGATTACGATTGGAGACCGGGCCGACTCCTACGGCGGACATGGCGGCAATATGACCAATGAAATTAAAGCGGCTTTATTCACCCATGGCAATCGGGATACGCTTGTGATCAGCCGTGTATACGGACTGGGCGGCAAGGATTTCTATGCTGAAGACGGCCATCATCTGTTCCAGCTGGCAATTGAAGCGGCGAATAGCGGTAAAGTGGAGGTTCCGTTCGATTACTACGGTCACACGGCCGGCGATCCGAACAAAGTGATGAAGCGGGTTCTCGAACCAATGAAATTCGAAGAATTGAAGACTGGATTGATTACAGTCGACCGCGACGCCTCGACGGGTAAGCTGAAGGTCAAAGTACCGCCGGTACGTCAATTAACGAAGAAGCCGAAGCGGCTTGCTCCAGGTCACGGGGCATGCCCGGGCTGCGGTATTTTCTCGGGGCTTGAGCTGTTCTTCAAAGGCATTGAGGGGGATATCGTAGCCCTCTATCAAACCGGCTGTGCGATGGTCGTTACGACAGGTTTCCCTTATTCCTCTCACAAGGCGACCTACATTCATAATCTATTCCAAAATGGCGCAGCAACGCTTTCAGGCGTCGTCGAAATGTTCTGGGAGCGCAAACGCCGCGGGGAGCTGGATGGTCTAGGCATACGTGATGATTTCACATTCGTCATGATCACTGGTGACGGCGGGATGGACATCGGCATGGGGCCGGCAATCGGCAGCGCGCTGCGCAACCACAAGATGATTATTGTCGAATACGATAATGAGGGTTACATGAATACGGGTGCTCAGCTATCCTATTCCACGCCGCTCGGTCACCGTACGTCGACATCAAATGTCGGCAAGCATCAAGGCGGCAAGCTGTTTCACCACAAAGATACGGCGCAAATCATGGCAGCCACCAATATTTCCTACGTCTTTACCGGTTCGGAATCGCTGCCGCAGGATCTGCTTCGCAAAGCAGCCAAAGCACAATATTACGCTAACAATGTTGGTCTCGTTTATGGTAAAATTCTCATTTCCTGTCCGCTCAATTGGCTCTCCGAAGAGAAAATCGGGCAGACTTTAATTGATGAGGCAGTCAACACCTGCTTCTTCCCGATGTATGAGGTGGAGGAAGGCGTGACTACGATCACGTACAATCCGGAGGAGAAGGGCAAGCGCATTCCACTGGCGGATTGGCTCAAAAACATGGGCAAAACGAAGCATATGACACGCCCGGAATATGCAGAGGCGCTGCAGTCCTTCGAGGATGAGGTAGAACGCAGATGGGTTAGGTTGAAGGCGAAGCACGAAAGTCCTTATTTGTAAGACATTTGACAGGTTAACGGGGTGCAGCAGAGTTCTGCTCGCACCTCGTTTTTGTTCATAGGAACGAGTCGCGTGGCTGATGATCGAAGAGAGGGAATGATAAAGGTGCCAACGGTGCTTCGGAATCGAAAGACAGGCGAAATCGCTTGCGGAATTCTCCGTAATGCCTATGATATTGAATATTATGGCGCCTATTGGTGGGAGGATAATGAAACGGCGGAGAGCAGAGTTTCTTATCTTCTGAATGAAGTGCTGCGCGTGTACGAGGAAGAGTCTGATTGGGAGCTGCTTGAGGTGAGAGATGAGCGGTTGAAAATGTTTAACGTGAAATTAAATAATGACACCCGCCGCAGACTTTATCTGAATGCAGACGGAACGATAATCATACAAAAAGGATAGCCATCCAGGAAGGAGGCCGCAGCTGGATATGAGCGTAACGCAAAATCTCCATTATCAGCAGCTTATGGAAGTAAGGAGCCTTGCAGAAGCGGCTGCACTCGGCGAGCGGATACGTACGGAAGGTTTCACAGCGCTTAGACGTCTGCTGGATGAATTTCGCGATTATCTGAGACGCTTCACTGACAACGAAGGAGAACGGGCGGAAGAGCTCCTTCTGTTTGCGAGTACAGCGATTCCCGAGCCAGGCCGAATCAGCCCGTCATGGGCTTATATTTGGCAGGAGTATGAACGAATCATTCGAACAAAGCGGTATTTATTCCAGACGATTCCTGCTGCGGATCGGGACGGAGAGTGGCAGGTGCTGCTGGATAATCCGCACTCCAATCAGAATATCGCCGTTTACCCGGCTTTAACCTTCTTGGAATCCATCTATATGTTCGCTTACTTCCGTACGGATTTGACCAATAACGAGTACATACGGCTGCAAAAAATTGCAAATGTCGTGACTTTTACCGGTGCGGATCAAGAGGGACTGGTTTAACCGAATGCGGCAGATTGAAAAAGGTGCACTTACCAGATAATCAATCTGGCGGGTGCACCTTTTGTTAATAAAAGAAGTTGGCAGCTGTTTAATCCCATTAATCGAATGGCCTCTGTGCACATTGCATCAAATGACTGACGATTTTCCGTCCGTGGAAGCGCCCGGTTTCAATGAAAATCTCATTGGCCTCGCGCCGTGATGCAACGACACCGGCCAGGTAGATGCCGGGAATGTTCGTTTCCATGGTCTCATCATTGAAAGTGGGATAGCCTTCTTCCTCAATCGTAACGCCGATGGAGGTCAGGAATGCGCGGTCCGGATGGAAGCCGGTTAGAGCGAGTACAAAATCATTGGGCAGCTCTTCCGTACCTTCTGCATTCTCAACCGTGACCGAATGCGCCTTGATCTCGATGACTCTTGATGCAAAGCGCATACCGATGCGCCCTTTGCTCACCAAACTTTCGAAGCCTGGTCGGACCCAAGATTTGATGCTGGGTGAATAATCTTCGCCTCTGTATACAACCGTTACAAACGCACCGGCACGTTCAAGCTCAAGTGCGGCATCGATTGCAGAGTTGCTGCCTCCGATAATCGCCACATTCATTCCGGTATAGGGATGCGACTCCCTGAAGAAATGGGTGACCTTGTCGAGCTGTTCCCCCGGAATGCCAAGCTCATTGGGATGATCAAAATATCCGGTGGCGATGATAATATCTGAAGCTTCATAGGTCTTGTTTTCTCCATAACGATCGCAGCTCTCCAGTAAAAATCCGCCCTCTTCACGACGGATTATAGCCGTTACGGTTTCATAGGCTTGAATGCGAACTTTGCGGCGCAGAGCGACATTGCGGTAATAATTGAGCGCTTCCAGCCTGGAAGGCTTGTCGTTTGCGGTCGTGAACGGGATACCGCCGATTTCAAGAAGCTCCGGTGTACTGAAGAAATGCATATAAGTCGGATACTGGGAGATGGAATGAACAATATTCCGCTTCTCGATAATCAGCGGATTTAAGCCGGCTGCCTGCAGCTCAATAGCTGCGGCAAGTCCGCAAGGACCAGCGCCGATGATAATGACTTGTTCGGTAATCATAGGGATTCGCAAAGGCCTCCTAATTATTCTTCCAAAGCTTTCCCTTGCATCGCCTTAAGCGACGGCGCCAGGTAAACAGATATGGAGAGCTAATATTTTCGTTTGTCGGATCTATTTTAACATAATCGTCTATAAGTTACCGCTTTGAAGATTATTAAATACTGCTGCTTTGCGTAAACATGAGCTAGTACAGGCAATTGGCTCTGTGTACAGGCGGCGATATGATGTATAATAAGCTAATCTTGCTGAATATACGTATATGGAATAACAGAAGGGGGAGATAGAATGCGACGGCGCTTTGTTGTTGAAGCCGTAATGATAGCCACTTATGGACAATTGCTCGTACCAAGTCGTCCAGTCGATTTTGTCTTGCCGTACTCCACTATATTAGAGCTGTACGATATGAAAGACGGAAAAGAGCCGGTCATGGACGATCCGGAGGAAGATGCTCACGTGAAACAGAAAATTGCCGAACTTATCTCTTTCTTCGAGGATGCCCTGAACCGCAAGAAGATAGAACGCGCGCTCCAGATGCCGTGGCGTGCGAGTTCACCGCTGCTGCTCAATGACATGATCCAATTTACGGTTGTGCATGCGGTTGATAATGCTTCCTATGGTGAATATTTTGATCCCATTGAGACCGAGCTGCTTTTAACCTCGCTTAAGTTAAGCGTGCCTCTGTTATCGGATCAATTTGAATTTCAAGACCGTCTGCTGGAGGCGGAAGTGCCTGTCCAAGTGTATGATATCGAGGATTACGAGTTTGCGGTAGAGCAGGGAATCACAGCAGCGGATTTTGAATCTTCCCGTGATCTTTAAGTCCGGTTTGAGCTAAGCTGTCCATTGATTACGCCTGATATGCCATTTAACGCTTGAATATCAAGAAAATGTTTCTCTTGCGAACTGCAGGAAGTGATGATAAGATTTGGATGTTCCAATTATCGGAAAACAAGGAAGGAGGGCGATGGCTATGATTTATTTTAATCTTGATGTCCACAATTTTAAAATATTTCCTAACCATCGGCCCGCCTTCTTACGTGTGTCGTAGCTTCTTCCAGCTGCGATTCGTACGCGTATAAGGAGACTTTGAGCCCATGCAGGGCTTGAGGTCTCCTTTTTTGCTCTCTGATGGATGGAATCAACGCATACTTTCGAAGGAGGAGATAGAGAAAATGAAAGTATTGCTTCGACTCATGATGTATTTGCGGCCCAGCACCAAATGGGTGGTTATATCCTTAACGCTCTTGATTCTAGGTACACTGATTGATCTCATTGCACCATGGCTGCTCAAAGAAGTGTTTGATAAGGGGATCGCCAAAGAGAATACCAAAGCTATACTTCTGTTTACTTTAGCGCTTGCAGGTATTCAAGTCGTCAAGAGCTTCGGGATGTTTGTTCAAGGCCGCTCGCAAGAGCTGGTCGGCCAGAACGTCGTGTTCACGCTCCGCAAGCAAATGTATGAGCATCTGCAGAAGCTTTCATTCGGCTATTATGATAAAGCGAAGACAGGTCAGCTGATGTCCCGCATGACCGGAGATATAGAGGCGGTCAAGAACTTTATCGGTTTTGGCTCATTGACGATGGTCGGCGGACTGCTGACTTTTGTCGGGACGATCGGTTTCATGGTTTTCATGCAGTGGCAGGTAACCCTGCTGAGTATGGCAACAATCCCGCTGCTCTTATTTATTTTATACCGTTTCAATAAGAACGTTGGCCCGGCATGGGGACAAATCAGGGAGCAGATGGGCAGATTGACCACGACGCTGCAGGAGAATATCTCCGGTATTCGGGTCGTGAAAGCTTTTGCCAGAGAGAAAGCGGAGCAGGACAAATTCGAGAGCCGCAACGACCAGAACTTCGATACGAATATGGAGCGGGCTAAGCTTGAAGCGAAAGCGTTTCCGCTGATGGGTTTCTACGGGGGCTTAACTTTCCTGATCATGATCTGGCTCGGCGCTGTCTACGTCGCGAAGGATCAGATGACGCTAGGAACATTCATGGCCTTTCAGTGGTACACATGGGGGATTATCTGGCCGCTTAATATGCTGGGCTGGCAAATCAATATTATGCAGCAGGCCATTAAAGCTGCTCCGCGGGTCTTTGAGATCATTGATACGCCGGTTGGCATTAGCTCCCCGGATGATGGGGGTGCTGACCCGGCGCGGATTACCGGCAATGTGATTTTTGAAGAGGTCTCCTTTCATTTTGGCGATCAAGATGCAGCATCCGAAGCCGGTGTGCTCCAGGAAATTAATTTGGGCGTGCGTGAAGGCGAGGTTGTGGCCGTTCTTGGGTCTACCGGTTCAGGCAAGAGCAGCATGATCGCGCTGCTGTCCCGATTTTATGACGTCAGCCGCGGACGCGTGCTCCTTGATGGGGTTGATGTACGCGAATATGAGCTGGAAGGATTACGCCGCAAAATCGGAATCGTTCCTCAGGAAACCTTCCTCTTCTCAGCGTCAATCAGAGAAAATATCGCATACGGCGTACCGGAAGCGACTCAAGAACAAATCGAATGGGCAGCCAAGAAAGCGCAAATTCACGGCTTCATTGAGTCGATGCCGTATGGCTACGACACATTGATCGGCGAACGCGGGGTTGGATTGTCAGGCGGCCAGCGGCAGCGTGTTGCGCTTGCCCGAGCAATTCTGATGGATCCACCGATTCTCGTCTTGGATGAAGCGACAGCGAGTGTGGATACTGCGACGGAATCAGCTATTCATGAGGAGTTGTTGGAAGTCATGAAGGGACGCACAACTTTCATCATCGCCCAGCGCCTTTCCTCAGTGAAGCGGGCGGACCGCATCATTGTGCTGGACCGCGGTCAAATCGTGCAGCAGGGCACGCATAAGGAATTATTTGAACAAGACGGCTTCTTCCGCAACTTGTTTGAGATGCAGGAAGCGGCTTCGGTTCGATAATTTTTTATAAAAAGGGGGGAAAACAATGAGTCAAGTGGAATGGGACTCCGGGGATGAGCTGGAGGAGAAGCCCTTTAATCGGGAATATATGAAGAGGCTGTTCAAATACGTGCTCCCCTATCGGCGCGTATTGACGGTCGTCGTCGTCATCGTGCTTCTGAACATGGCGATCAGTTTAGCAGAGCCATTGCTGATTCGGGCTATTATTGACAAAGGGATCGGACTCGGTAATCCAAATTTCCATGTCATTCACTGGATTGGGTTCACACTGCTGGCGATGAGGTTGGCAGGCTGGCTGTTCGGATACTGGCATACGAGGCTGATTAACTTCACCGGACAGCGAATATTATTCGATTTGCGCCAGCAGTTGTTCAATCATTTGCAGACGCTGTCCTTCCGTTTCTTTGACGGCAGGCCGGCAGGGAAAATTATGTCCCGGATAACAAATGATACGAATGCGATCGGTGAGCTTATTAACGGCGGATTAATCACCATTGTCATGGAGGTCACCCATCTTGTCGGGATTGTTGCAATTCTGCTGTGGATGGATTGGAAGCTGGCTTTATTGTCTTTCATTACGATGCCGCTGCTGTACTTTATTGTAGGCAAGATGCAGCCCAAGATTGAAGGCTCCTGGTCCCGCTCGCGCAAGACGATGTCTGCTATAAACGGCAACGTGAATGAGACGATTCAAGGCATCCGTGTCATTCAAGCCTTCTCAAGGCAGCGGGTGAACAATGAGCGTTTTCAAACGTTGAATACGAATAACAAAGCGGCTTTCATGCGCGCAATCACGCTCGAATCAACGGTCTGGCCGGCTGTAGAAATGATTGGTATGATCGGTACCTGTATTGTGCTGTGGTTCGGTGCCAGAGAAGTAATGAATGATCAATTAACGCTGGGATTTATCATGGCCTTCATCAACTATCTATGGCGTTTCTGGGGGCCGCTCAGCGCCCTTTCCAAGGTATACAGCCAGGTCCTGTCTGCGATGGCGTCTGCAGAACGGATCTTCGAAGTGCTGGATACAGATCCGGAGGTGAAGGATCAGTCCAATGCCAAGCCGCTTAAGAAAATTCAAGGCGAAGTTGTGTTCGACAACGTATCCTTCCGGTATGGAGAAGACAAACCTGAGGTCCTTCATGGTGTCAACTTAACCATCAAACCAGGTCAGCGCGTAGCGCTGGTTGGTCCGACAGGAGCCGGGAAGAGCACGATTGTTAATCTATTGATGCGCTTCTACGATGCAACAGGCGGACGTATTATTATTGACGGACAGGACGTGAAGGATGTCACTTTGGAATCCTTAAGGCGACAGATGGGGATTGTTCTGCAGGATTCTTTTATCTTCTCCGGCACAATTGAGGAAAATCTCCGTTATGGCAACGAAGATGCTTCGGATGAGGAATTGAAGCGTGCGGCTACGAGCGTGCGGATTGATAAATTCGTATCCCAGTTTGCCGAAGGCTACGAGACGCAGGTGGAAGAGCGGGGATCCAAGCTTTCTGTCGGGCAGCGCCAGCTGCTTGCATTTGGACGCGTGCTGCTGTCCGATCCGCGCATTCTGATTCTGGATGAGGCAACATCGAGCGTAGATACGGAAACGGAGCAGCATATTCAATCCGCGCTCCAGACCGTGCTTGAAGGTCGCACTGCATTCATTATTGCACATCGGCTATCGACGATACGGGATGCGGATTTGATCCTTGTTGTCCAGGACGGGCGGATTTCCGAGCAGGGGACTCATGATGAGCTCATGAAGAAGGATGGGCTGTACCGAAAGCTGTATATGACACAATTTGAAATGCAGCAATCTTTAACCCTGCAGACAGGCGCATAAAGCGCTAAGTGAATAGAGATGAAATTGCCCCGTGAAAGATTTCTCTTCTGCGGGGCGGTTTTCATTCATGAGGAATTTGATCAAATAGGTATTCTTTTCGTCAAAATGATGAATAATAATGGAAAAACCAAAAAAACAACTTAGAACCTTCATAAATTGTTTGACAAGTCTCCAAAAAGTATATAAGCTTACAATGCCTTTTTAAATCTAAACAAACAGGAGATTGATTATGTCATTCAATTACAAATTTAAAAATTTTGTTGCAGCAGATAGTAATCCGGCGACAGGTCTATATCATTTTGTTGCCACTTTCTCCGATCAAACTCAAGTTAGACTGATGTTCACGAATACGCCGGAGTGGAAACTGATTGGTACGAACCGGCTGCTGACTGTTCCTTGTCCGATTTGCAGACGTGACTATTACTGTAACTGCATGAGTAAATATGCAGCTCAATTTGAGGAACAGGTATTAGAAGGCGAGCTTTACAACACCGTAGACTAAGGCAGTCCGTGCGGCAATTGAACGGGATGGATGCTTTAAAGCAGGTAAATTGCCTGCTTTTTTTGCGTTGTGCCGGTTGAGGCTGACATTTACTGCGAGCACGCTCTGATTTACGATAATGCCAGGACCGCAGAAATTCAAACTTTGGGCCGAAGATAACTTGATTCGCTTCACCGGCTTTGATATAATGACCCTCAATAACCGAAAATGCAAACAGGCCGATGAAGAGAATCCAACTCGGAGGCGTTGCGATCGGGACCGCAGCTGCAATTTGCTGGCAGGCGTCCTCTAAGTATTCCGGCTCCGCACCGTTACTTGCGGATCAAGAGAGTCTGTTCCTCGTTGAACGACTAATTTGGGTGGCACCGCGAACGCGTTCTTCGTCCCATTATGGGGAGAAGAACGCGTATTTTGTTATTTCGTGAACAAGAAGGAGTGCTTATTCATGTTAGACATTCGTATGATTCGAGAACGGTCGGAAGAGGTTCAGCAAGCGGCAGTACGGAAACGGCTCGCATTCAAGGTGGAGGAGCTTATGGCCATTGATGATCGCCGAAGAGAGCTTCTTACCCTCACAGAGAATCTCCGTGCAGAGCGTAACCGCCGTACGGAACAAATTAAACGGCTTCTAGGCGAGAATCGGAAGGAAGAAGCAGATCAAGAGAGAGTGATTGCTCAAGCGATGCTCGGGAAGCTGAAGGAAACAGAGCTTGCGCTTCGTGATGCGGAAGCGGCGTACAACCGCTGCATGCTGCTCGTGCCGAATTTCATGTCGCCAGATACACCGGTGGGAGCAAGCGATGAGGACAATGTAGAAATGAGGCGGATCGGTCAGCCGCCGTATTTCGCTTTTGAACCTCGCAATCATGTGGAGCTTGGTACAAAGCTGGATATGATCGATATGGAGCGCGGAGTGAAGGTTGGCGGTTCAAGGCAGTATGTACTGAAAAATAACGGGCTGCGGCTTCATCGTGCCGTGCAGCAGCTAGCACTGGATCTGCTTGAGGAGAAAGGGTATACGCTGCTCGATGTGCCCGTTATGGTGAAGGAGGAAACGCTGGTTGCATCAGGCTTCTTCCCTCTAAACCGTGACCAGACGTATGCGATTCAAGGTGAAGACAAATGGCTCGTCGGTACGGCCGAGGTGCCGCTTGTATCCTATTATGGCGGTGAACTGTTGGATTTAACTTCACCTATTAGGCTGGGGGCTGCAAGCCCCTGTTACAGAAGCGAGATAGGGTCAGCCGGACGTGATGTGCACGGCCTCTATAGGGTGCATCAATTCGCAAAGGTGGAACAGGTCGTCATCTGCCAAGCCGACCTTCAGCTTGCTGGACAACTATTAGAACAAATGACTGCTAACGCAGAGGAGCTGCTTCAGCTGCTGGAGCTTCCTTATCGGGTTGTTGCGGTATGTTCAGGCGATATGTCGCAGAAGAATTATAAGCAGTATGATCTGGAGACCTGGATGCCAAGCCGCAATAACTATGGGGAAACACATTCGGCGTCGCTCCTCCTTGATTTTCAAGCCAGGCGCTCGCGCATTCGGTACCGGGATCAGGAAGGGGAGCTGAAGTTTGCTTATACGCTTAACAATACGATGGTCGCGACGCCGCGAATTCTTATACCGATAATTGAGAACCATCAGCAGGAAGACGGCTCGATTTACGTGCCGGCTGCGCTGCGGCCCTACTTGAAGGGGCAGGAGCAGCTTCGATAAAGTACGGCGGAAGGAGCTGTCCCAAATCTTAACGAAAGAGATTTGGGGCAAATCCGTAATACACTTGTGTGAACGACTTGCTGCGTGTTCGGCATTCGCGGTTTACTTCTGCACCGAGCCTCGGCACGTGGCGGGGCGATAGGTGTCGGCAGTCAACCGCATGATGCATGCACATCTATACTGGATATTTACAGCTATTTCGGGCCTTAGATGTACGAATCAGCGCTATACTGGAAATTTCCAGTTATAAATGCCGAATTGAGCTTAAAAGGTTCATTTGGGGCGATTTAGCTGTATGGAATGCAGTATAGAGACAGTTTTAATCGGATGGAAGTCTTTTTAACTGTACGAATTCCAGTATAGGCTAGGGTGTAACAGGTTCGGAGGATGATCGAGCCGGAGAGTGTATTTGGGCAACTGAAAAACAACCGGGGATTCCGGCGGTTCCTGCTTGCGGGTTGCCAAAAGTAAGCCAAGAAATCAGGTGGCTTTCGCTTGCCTATAGTCTGCTGAAGAAAAGCAGCAATCGACCAAACGGGAAGGAGCAGAAATAACGCTTCCCCTTCCCGGGTTTGTTTATTTACTCAACTACAAAGGTAAACCTAACTTACTTTCGAGGGCGGTTCCTTTTTATTTTGCCGGATTAGGAATCGTTCATCTATCACGATAGGTATAGCGGTTGCTTTTGTAAGCAGGTATACTGGGAAATATAAACACCCATTTCTTTGGAAAACGAGAGGAGCACCGCCGGATGACTTTGCAGAAGATTCAAAGCTTAGCGGACCGAATTCGAACGAATGTCAGCAGCGTTATAGTTGGAAAAGAAGAGATTATTGATAAATTGGTCATTGCAATCATCACTTCCGGTCATGTTCTGCTGGAGGATGTGCCTGGTACCGGTAAGACGCTTCTTGCGAAAGCGCTTGCTAAATCCATCGACTGCTCGTTCAAACGAATCCAGTTCACGCCGGACCTGCTTCCGTCCGATTTGAGCGGTATTCATTTCTATAATCAGAAGCTCTCCGAATTCGAGTTCAGACCAGGACCTTTGTTTACGAATATCGTCCTCGCAGATGAGATCAATCGCGCAACACCGAGAACGCAATCGAGCCTGCTTGAATGTATGGAGGAGCGGCAGGTCAGCATTGATGGCACGACACATCTCTTAAGCCGTCCTTTTCTTGTTATTGCTACTCAAAATCCAGTGGAACAGCAGGGAACGTTTCCGCTGCCGGAAGCTCAATTAGATCGGTTCCTCTTCAAAGTGAAGATGGGTTATCCTTCAACGGCAGAAGGTATTGCTATCATGAAAAGATTCATGTCCGATAATCCCCTCGACCAGTTGACTGCGGTAGCCAGCGTTGAGGAAATTGAAGAGGCTCAGCGCTTGTTCACAGCTGTGGCGGTGTCGGAGGATTTACTGCTGTATATGCTGTCGATCGTTGAAGCTACGCGTAAGCATCCCGATGCAGCGCTTGGAGCGAGCCCGCGAAGCAGTCAAGCGCTGCTCCGGGCATGCCAAGCCTATGCTGCGGTGCAAGGGCGCGATTATGTCACGCCGGATGATGTGAAGGCAATGGCAGTGCCTGTGCTGGCGCATCGAGTGTCCTTGAGAAGTGCGCAGCGGATGCGTCCTCATGCTGCGGAGAGTGTTATGGAGTCCATTTTGCAAACGATTACGGTTCCTTCGGACACGCCTTTATTGGCCAAATCGTAAGAATGGCTGATTCGAAAGGGGAATGGCATGGGCATTCATTGGTATATATTAAGCGCCATTGTCGTCATCATGGTTCAGCGGTTTGTGTTCCGGCAGTTTGGCATGAAGAAGCTCTCCTATGAGCGGAGCTTCAGTGTGAATCGTTGTTTTGAAGGCGATCATATTGAAATGATTGAGAAGCTTACGAATCGTAAAGGGCTTCCGGTGCCTTGGCTTCGCGTCGAGTCGCTGGTTCATACCGGTCTTAAATTTCAAAGCGATGCTAATTTTGATGTCAGTAACGGACAATTTTATCAGAACCATAAAAGCTTATTCAGTTTAAGAGGCAACCGGCAGCTGACTAGAAGGCATGCTGTTCAATGTGTGCAGAGGGGCTGTTACAGGTTAACGGGAGCTTCCCTAACTTATGGCGATTTGTTTGGTATGTTCAGTTCATGGACAGCTGTACCTCTGAAGGAAGAGCTGATTGTCTATCCTCAACCGGCCGATTATTCAGAGCTGCTGCTTCCTTCCCGCAGTTATCAAGGCGATATAACGGTGCGGCGCTGGATTGTGGAGGATCCGTTCACGATCTCCGGTGTACGTGATTATCATTCTGGCGATTCGTTAAAAACGATCAATTGGAACGCCACAGCCAGGGCCGGCAAGCTGCAGGTGCATCGTCGCGACTTCACAGCCGACTACCGTATTATGGTTTTGCTGAATGTGGAGGATCACGAGCTAATGTGGGAGGTTGTTAATCAGACGGCGGTTATTGAGCAGGGGATACGTCTTGCGGCTGCTCTCGTGCAATATGCTGCAGAACAGGGGCTGGAGACGGGCTTCGCTTCCAATGGACATGACCTCGACGTACCCGGTACTGCGATCTATGTGGAGCGAGGTAACGGAAATGAGCATTTGCTCCAAATATTTGAACAGATGGCCAAGCTCGCTATTATAAGAGCCGTTCCTTTTGATGTGTTAATGGAGCAGATGGCTGAGCAGTGGAGGGATGAAGATTCCTTTGATATTGTCCTTATTTCCGCTTTTATGAGTGAGAAAATCGAGCGGGCTGCAGATAAACTGCGGAGCGATGGTCACAGCGTGGATTGGATGCCAATTCCTTCACAGGCAGGTGAAACCGCATGACCCCCTTTCTTCGAAATGGTCTGAGCGCCGCTGTCGCTGGAATGATTGAATTATTATTGATTTACCCGGTTCTGTTCATCCTCTATTTGCAATTCCCTGCTTCGGGAGTGCCATGGCAGTGGTTAGTTCTACTGTGGGCAGGGTATCCGGCAGGTTCTCTGGTCAATCAAATCTTTAAATTTCGCCACTCTTTTCCGCTGCTGTTTATTGCGATCCTTGTGGGCGGATGCATAAGTTGGCTGTTTAACGGCTTATCCGTGGAGGCGATCATTTCTGCTATCCTTTTGACTTTCTGTCTGTTTCGCGGTGAGCAGATGGCGGTCAGCTCACTCGCGCTCCGGCCGCAGGCCAGACATTATGCGATCAGTTTGTTTGCCTATTTTTTCGTTTCCTTATTTCTGAGTTTGAAGCCTGATTCCAGTTCATCGTACCCGTACAGCTTTACGGTGATCGGTGTAATCGTGCTCGTACTTACCTTATTTCAATTAAACCGCGGCAACGTTAATCAAGAGTCTCTCTCAGGCAGCCAGAAGCCTATGGTGGAGCCGACGGTCAGAAAGCATAATCGGTTCTATGTGACCGTTATTTTATCCATTACCGTCATGATGGTGTTTACGTACCAGCTGCAGGCCGCTCTTGGCTCCCTGTTCAAGACGTTTCGTGCTTGGCTGGCTGAGCTGTTAAAGGGCGTGGACAAAGGAACGCCGCCGCCGCAAACACAACCAAACGAAACACCTCCAGACTTGCCGCTGCCAAGAGAGGCCGCTAAAACATTACCTCATTGGGTGGATCTTTTGCTTTATGGCTTATGCGGCATCATTATCGCTGTATTGCTGTGGTTTGTTTTGCGCAAGCTTCGGTATTTGCCTGACTGGCTCAGACGGCTGCGTGAGAAGTTTGCCGCGCTGTTCGTTCGTGATAAGCTGAGCTCTGCGAAAGGTTACGTAGATGAGGAGAAGAGCATACGTAAACCCGGCTTTTTGAGCGGGATTTGGCGTTCTTCATCCAAAGAGCCCCGTATACGTTGGAAGGATCTGCAGGATAATGAATCCCGAATTCGCTATCTATACCGGCAATGGGTCGGACATCGGGTTAAGAGTGGATATGCGTTTAAGCCGCACCTGACTCCGAACGAGACTGGCGTTGAACTGAGCTTGCAGCCGCAGAAGCAGGTATCGAAAACGTCTCAGGATCAGTCACTTGGCGATGAGCTAATCCGATCTTATAACCGGGTGCGTTACGGTGGAAAAACGGTATCTGACGAACAGCTCCGGCTATTGCTGGAGCAGCAGGAGAAGGGCGGCCGATAAGGCTGCCCTTCTTTAATAAATATCCATTGGTGTGGACATCCTATTCATGGATGAACCGGCAGAGCTTTGCTTTGAAAGCGAGTTTTTGTTTTTTTGCCAAATTAATGGTGAATCGCAAAGCTCCCAAAAACGAAGTGTATGCTTCCGAAGCGAGTTTTGTTTTTTCACCAAATTAATGGTGAATCGCAAAGCTCACAAAAACGAAGTGTATGCTTCCGAAGCGAGTTTTTGTTTTTTCACCAAATTAATTGGTGAATCGCAAAGCTCACAAAAACTTTTAGGAGGTCCCAACAATGGATCAAAACCAATTTCAAAATCAAAATCAAAACCAGGTCAATAGTCAGCAATTAAGCTATGAGCAGTTTCAGGAGCAGGTGCAAAGGCAGCAGCAGCAGGAGCAGATGATGGCACAGCAGGCGCTTCGAAATGCCGGACTCGATCCCAAATCGCAGCAGATCCAGCAGGTTGTCCAAGAGCTTCATAATATTCAAAATGAATTAAGTCTTGCAGAGAACCAGATTCAGATGCAAATGGATGCGCAGAAGCGGCAAATTCAAAGCATTCAACAGCGGATGCAGCAAGCGGTGAAGCAGGTTCAATCCTCTCTTGCATCGGCAAATTCATCCTCATCGCCAATGTCAAACCCATCATCATCCGCGAACGGTTATTTTCAATAACGTTCATTAGTCAAGGATTCAACAACCTTGTTGGCAATCAATGCTCCTTGTATGATCAAGGCGACACGGGTATTAACCGGTTCCCTTGATGATGCATAGGGCATTTTTTTATTTAAATTTATGTCAATTATATGTTAGATATGGTAACAAAAATTTCTTGAAAATCATCACAATTCCGCCTATGATGTTATATAATATAACATTGTATGATCAGCCTAAAGGACGGGTAGCCATCAACTCTTGCTTGTAAAATCAGCTTTAGAGGAGGGGAAATATGGACGCCTATTCGATTTTAAATGCTGTTCAATGCCTGGAAACGGATGCTGTATTAGCGACAATCCTATCGGTTAACGGTCATTCCTATCGAAAAGCAGGAGCCATGATGGTATTTTCTCTGAATGGCTGCAAGCTGGGGAGCATTAGTCCCGGCTGTCTTGAAGCGGATCTGCAAGAGCGCATCGATGCGGTAAACGGTAGTGGGAAATCAGAAATCATTTCATATAATATGCAGTCTGAAGAAGATCCGGTATGGGGGGAATCAATTGGCTGCGGCGGTGCGATACGTGTGCTGCTGGAGCCTATAGACCGTGAATTTCGCAAATTCCTCTCCGAAGCGCTGGCTAGAATGAATTCGGGGCGCAGTGTTCATTTGGTAAGAACAATATATGCAGAAAGCATACAATATAGCATCCACCCACAAGGCGATGTCTTTATGACGAAAGCTTTGACCAGTACTTCGCAGGAGACCGATCCAGCGGGAGGGGCTGAAACGATGCGCTCTGATTGGGTTCCCAAATCCCGGCTCCTCCTATTTGGCGGGGGCAATGATGCGCAGGCCATTTGCCGAATCGCGCAAGCGATTGATTTTCAAGTCATTGTGGCTGATTGGCGCGTGCTGCCTGATGCCGAAACCCGTTATCCTGGCGCTCAATTGGTGAGTGGAACAGGGAGGATGATTACCAGGCAGCTTGGAATCGGGTGCGATGATTATCTGATCATTTGCAGCCATCACCTGCAGCGCGACCGTGAAATGTTAGAGCAGGCTTTGCCGCTCAGGCCGAAATATATCGGGGTTCTCGGATCACAAAGCAGAATCAGTAAACTGTTCGAAGGGTTTGCAGTAACAGCTAACGTCTATGCGCCTGTAGGATTGGCCATAGGGGCGGATGGGCCGGAAGAAATTGCGGTCAGTGTCGCAGCTGAGCTTGTTTCTGTACGTGCAAGGGCAAGGAATGAGTGCAGGAGAGGAGTGCGGTTAGATGAAGATTGCGGGGTTATACTTGGCGGCTGGAGCGAGCCTAAGAATGGGGGAGGCGAAGCTGCCGCTCGAGCTGTCGCCGGGCATTACACTCGGGAGTAGAGGGCTCCGTGAATTACGTGCTTGCGGACTCAGCTCGTTGACTGTCGTTGTTCGTCAAGAGGATCCGCTTCTATGGGTCTATGATCGCAGAGATTTAGGCAGCCGCCTATCCAAAGTTAAGATTGTTCCATGTAAAGAAGCCCATTTGGGGATGTCCCACTCCATTCGGAGCGGACTTGATGCACTGCTTCCGGAATCGCCCGATGCTGTTCTCGTTGCGCTTGCTGACCAGCCTTTCGTTACACAGGCATTATTAAAGCGTCTAATCTCTGTATATCTTAAAGATCCTACCGTGGACTACGTAGCGAGCGGGCAAGGGGAGGCTTCCGTTCCGCCTGTCATCTTGTCCAAATCTATTTTTCCGGTACTGACAGAGCTCCAAGGCGATGCCGGGGCCAGACATATTTTTCATTCACCGGAATTCAAGGGTACGCGGGTGCGTTATGCTGCGGAGTGGGCTTTCGTGGATGTGGACACTCCTGATGAGATGGAGAAGGCGCGATTAATTTGGTCGGAGCTTCAGCTGAAAGCCAGATGAAATCTATGTAATATAAGTTGACGTAATTATGACATGGTTATATAGTTGAATTACATCTTGGGGTGAACCCCTAAGATGAAATACATAGAGGCCTTAGGGAGGAACCGTATGCAAATTCGAAACAAGAAGTTGACGGCGGTTTTGTTATTCGTTCTTACGCTCGCGGCTGTTCTTTCCGGCTGTTCAAGCGGCAAGGAGAAGGAAGAAACGGACACAACCACGGCGAATACGGCGACAAACGGTGCACCGAAGGACGACAGTGCCGATACGGCCAAGAAAACACCTCGCGTAGCTTTTGTTTACATCGGCCCCCCCGGAGACGGCGGCTGGACTTACCAGCATGATCAAGGCCGTAAGTTCATGGAAGAGCAAACCGGCGTTAAGGCCGACACGGTGGAAAATGTACCGGAGAGTGCAGATGCTGAGCGTGTCATTACAGAATTAGCCCAGAATCACGACATCATATTTACAACAAGCTTTGGATATATGGATTACACATTGAATGTTGCTAAGAAATTCCCGAAGGTCTTCTTCGAACACAGCGCTGGATACAAGACAGCAGAAAACATGGGAACCTATTTCGGTAAAAACTTTGAAGGCAGTTATCTTGCCGGAATAGCGGCAGGCAAAATGACGAAGAAGAACCTGCTCGGTTATGTCGGAGCATTCCCGATTCCGGAGGTTATTTATAATATCAATGCTTTTGCACTGGGCGCGCAAAGCGTCAATCCGGATGCCAAAGTCAGCGTCGTTTGGTCGAACACATGGTACGATCCTACGACTGAAAAGCAAGCAGCAATCAGCTTGCTCGATAAAGGAGCCGATGTATTGCTCGCCTATCAGGATTCACCGGCAACCGTGCAGGCTGCCGCGGAACGCGGAGCTTTCGCAGGAGGCAACGACTCCGATATGACCAAGTACGCACCCGATGCTTATTTGACGAATCCGACTTGGAACTGGGGGCCGTACTACACCAAAATCGTAAAATCCGTGCAGGATGGCACTTGGACAAATGAACAATACCTGGGTTCAATGGCGGATGGCATGGTCGACATTGCTCCGCTTGGACCGAAGGTTCCTGATGATGTGAAGAAGCTGGTTGCTGATGCCAAAGCGAAGATTTTGGATGGCAGCTTGAAATTATTCACCGGTCCGATCCTGGATTCTGGAGGAGCCGAGAAGCTTAAACCGGGTGAAACGATGAGCATAGATGATATATTAAAAATGGATTGGTTTGTTAAAGGGGTAGACGGCACTATTCCCAAATAACCACGACCCCCTATATTTCCGAACCAATAAATCCCTTCTTGAAGGGATTTATTGGTTTATTCCCCTTATAAAATCGGATGCTTACTATAGCAGCAGCTAAGCATAAACGTTGAGGAGGAACCCGCATGAATGACATCTACTCCATCGACATGCGCCAAATCGTGAAGAAGTTCGGCACGGTAATAGCGAACGATTCGGTTGATTTCCGTGCGAAGCAAGGTGAGATTCATGCACTGCTTGGGGAGAACGGGGCTGGCAAAAGCACGGTCATGTGCATCCTTTCAGGGGTTTATCGGCCAACTAGCGGCGATATCTATATCCATGGCGAGAAAGCGGGAATCCGTTCTCCGAAGGATGCGATGAAGCTTGGCGTGGGCATGGTTTTTCAGAATTTTCGGCTTGTACAGACGCTTACCGCTGCCGAGAATATTGTGCTGGGAGAGAAATCCACCTTCTGGCGCGGCCCTAAATGGATGAGGCGCAAACAGGAAGAAATTGAAGCGATCGCAGATCGCTTCGGCTTATCCATTCCCGTCAATCGGCCCATCTGGCAGCTATCTGTCGGCGAACAGCAGCGAGTGGAGATCGTCAAAACTTTATATCGCGGGGCGAATCTCATTATTCTCGACGAGCCGACCTCGGTATTGACGCCGGGCGAAGCCGATCAGCTGTTTATTACGCTTAAACGGATGAAGACTGAGGGGAAAACGGTCATCATGACCACTCATAAATTAAAGGAAGTTATGGCTGCTTCCGACCGAATTTCGGTTATGCGCAAAGGAAAAATGATCTTCACATCGCCTGCCGGCCAGACGAATGAACGTGAGCTTGCGCGGCTGATGGTAGGGAAAGAAATGAACCCGGAAGAGCGAATCACGGTCAGTTCCCCGAGGGGTATGAGGCTGCTCACCGTTGAGCGGTTAGAGGTTTATGCAGACCATGGCCGGAAGGCGATTAACCAGCTGTCCATGAATGTCCATGAAGGGGAAATCGTCGGTATTGCCGGTGTAGCAGGCAACGGGCAGAAGGAGCTCGCCGAGGTGCTGACTGGTCTTCGGGCCAAGGACGGAGGCAAGATCACCTTTGACGGCAAAGAGATGAAGAAAGCATCCGTCCGTGCAGCCATCGAAGCCGGCATTGCGCATGTACCGGAGAACCGGATGCGGAGCGGTCTTGCCGGGAGCTTAGGCGCTATTGATAACCTGCTGTTCAAATCCTATCGAAACAGTGAACGTTCCAGGTTCGGTATTCTTCGTTCAAGATCCAACAAAGAATGGTCGCAGTCGTTAATCGATCAGTTCAATGTGAAGACAGTTGATCTAGATGCACCGGTCAGCCAGATGTCCGGGGGAAATCAGCAGAAACTGCTTTTTGCCAGAGAAATTGATCAGAAGCCGAGGCTGATGGTGGCCGTTCATCCGACGCAGGGTCTCGATGTAGGGGCCGCCGAAGGGGTCCATCGATTGTTAATTGAACTTCGGGAAGCGGGGAACAGCGTTCTGCTCATATCGGAGGATCTGGATGAGGTGCTGCAGCTTTCAGATCGGATACTCGTCATCTATAACGGATCGATCGTCGGCGAGGTGAGCAGGGATAAGGCGGACCGGGAACAAATTGGCTTGTATATGACGGGCATGCAGGAAGAAGAAGGAGTGGAAGCGGTATGAGCAATCAACCGGCAGCGCCGCCCCTTTCATTAGATAAGGAACCGTCCCGGAGAAGTTGGATGAATTTCCGGCTTGAAATGGATTTCTCTAAGCAGGGCGGCAGCCCTTGGTGGATAACGATACTATCCATTGCAGCAGCCCTTGCTGTATGCGGCATTTTCATCGCTGCCAATGGGATCAATCCGATTCCAGTGTACAAGAAAATGATTACCGGCGCTTTCGGCACATCGTTTGGAATCACCGAGATCATGGTTAAATCGATTCCGCTGCTGCTGTGCGGACTTGGTGTTTCTATCGCGTACCGGATCTCCATATGGAATATCGGCGCTGAAGGCCAGTTCGCAGCCGGAGCCATCGGCGCCACGGCCGTTACGGTTTATTTTCCCGATTTACCCGTCTATTTCTCCATTCCGTTCATGATTCTGTTCAGTATGATCGCAGGCGGTTTCTGGGGTCTGCTCACCGCAATCCCAAGAACGTATTTTCAAGTCAACGAACTTATCACCTCCTTAATGCTCAATTATGTCGCCTTATTAGCTCTGGATTACGTTGTATTCGGACCATGGCGGGATCCGAAAGGCTTTAATTTCCCCGGAACACCGATGTTCACGGATGCTCAATCTTTGCCTGTGCTTGGAGATACCCGTCTTCACTTTGGATTCATCCTCGCTCTGGCAGCCGTCATCATCTATGCGCTGATGATCCGCTATTCAAGATGGGGCTACGAGCTGCGGCTAATCGGAGCGAATCCGGAGGCGGCGAGAAATGCAGGCATTCGAATCAGCAGGCATATTCTAATCGTGATGGTCATCAGCGGAGGCTTGGCTGGCCTTGCCGGAATGAGCGAGGTATCAGGCGTTACTCACCGGCTGATGTACGGCATATCACCCGGATACGGTTATACCGCGATTATCGTAGCTTGGCTGGCGAAGCTGAATCCGGTCGGCCTGATCGTAGCTTCGGTACTGTTCGGGGGTCTGATCGTTGGCGGCTACAGTGTTCAAACGATTGGTTTGCCATCCTCAATCTCAAATATGCTTCAGGGTGCAATCCTATTTGCCCTCCTTGCAGGGAGTATGTTGAGTAAGCTGCGCCTGCGCCGTGCAGGGTGAGAGGAGAAGGAGCCAATGGATGTCATTATCCAACTATTAAATGCAGCTATCGCCTCTGGAACCCCGCTGCTCTTCGCGACGCTTGGCGGAATTCTCATCGAGCGCTCGGGTGTGATTCAGCTGGGTGCGGAAGGCTTAATGCTGATGGGGGCAGTTGTTGCCTGTTTGACCTTTCTTCATACAGGCAGTTTAACGCTTACCCTCCTTGCGGTTAGCGCCGTCAGCGCCGTACTTGGTTTACTGCATGCGTCACTCTCCGTTTCGCTGCGGGCGAATCAGATTGTAACGGGTCTTTCTTTGACGCTGCTGGGCTCCGGTTTGAGTGCTTATCTGGGCAAGCCTGTCAGCGGCATTCCCGTGCCGCATCCGGTTCCAAAGATGAATTTAACCTGGCTGGATTCCATTCCCGTTATTGGCGATGTATTCGGGCATCTTGATATTCTGACCTGGTTTAGTTTCCTTCTTGTTGCTGCTATGCATGTATTCATCCACCGCACCTCCTGGGGGCTTCACCTTCGCGCAATCGGCGATAATCCCCCTACGGCTGATGTTATGGGGATCCGGGTGTTTGCTTTTCGGTACGGCTGTATCATCGTTGGTTCTATTCTCATTGGATTTGCGGGTGCAGATTTGCTGCTCGTGTATACGCCGACCTGGAATGAAGGGATGACGGCGGGCAGAGGCTGGATCGCGGTCGCTCTCATTATTTTCGCGCGGTGGAATCCAATCCGGGCTTTAGTATGCGCTTATTTCTTCGGCATGCTGGATACGGTGGGCTTCCGAATTCAGCTGATCGGCAGTGAAATCCCCTCGTATTTCTTGAAAATGATTCCGTATATCGTCACGATTCTCGTTTTGATGGTCCTTGGCTGGCGGAACCGTAACAAACCATCCGGCGCTCCCGAGGCGCTCGGTGCCCCCTATATTCGCGAGCAGCGTTTCTAGCTGCAGCCCCAGCCCGTAAAGGGTTATCAAATACCTTACCCGCAAGGAGGGAGAGCGATGTCAGCAGTCAACGATGAAAGATTACAGTCTCCCTTCATATGGCAGCCGCGTAGTGCGGAACAAGCATGGCAGTTCAAGCAATCCTTGGGCGAGGAAAGCGTTTATGCGGCTGGAGCTACGTTTCTTCGAACGCAATGGGAGTCAGGCTTGGCTGCAATGCCCAAGCATCTAATCGATCTGGGGTCCGTCTCCGGAATGAGAGGAGTCACGGCAAGTACCAAGGAGGTTGCGATTGGCGCGTTCACATCCATGTCAGTTATCCGGCAGGACCCGCTGCTCCTAGAGCGCTTCCCGCTGCTCATCGATGCGGTACGTGTAATAGCGGCTCCGGGAGTAAGGAATCAGGCTACCTTGGGAGGCAATATCGCAGCGGGAGTCGGTGACTCCATCCCGGCACTGCTTGCCTACGATGCGAAATTGGTCTGGTTTGACGGCCGTAACGAAATCACAGAGCCGCTTGCAGATTGGCTGAATAACCTGCTCCATCTGCGGGCAGAGCCGGGAAGACTGCTGCTGCAGATTCGGCTTCCATCTGAACAAGAACATCCGGTCCCGTCCGTTAAAGGTTTCTCCGCTTATCACAAAATCGGCCGCAGGGAGTCTTTTACCCCCTCGCTCGTTACGGTGGCCGTGAATGTATGGATAGATTCGAATCAGCGCATAGCGGGATCAAGGCTTGCTGCCGGAGGAGGGCAAACGATCCCTCATCGGCTGCACGCTTCGGAATCGCTGCTCCATGGCAAGACCATTGACGCGGAATTGCTGGAACTGCTCTACGAGCAGCTGCTTCTGGAATATGAACCGCGCGGCGATCTATTCGCGTCAACAGAATATCGGAAGCGGACAGCCGCAAGTCTCATATCAACGGAGCTGTGGAGCTTAAAGCTTTAAGGGCAGCGGGCGATCATTTCAGAGAGGGAAGAAGGTGGGAACATGCTGTTAAACCGAAGCTCCAGCGGGGAACGTTGGCGGGTGAGGCCCGATGGTCCCGATAAGGTGACAGGCAAGCTTGCTTACTTAACGGATATGACGGCACCTGGCATGTTAATGGGAAGTGTGCTGCGAAGTCCGCATCCCCATGCCAAAATCATCGCCATTCGGACCGAAATGGCGCTAAAGCTGCCAGGTGTAGCCGCCGTTCTTACGCATAAGGATATACCCGGCATGAACGCTTATGGAATTGCTGCTCAAGATCAGCCGGTGTTTTGCTTCGACCGTGTCCGATATATCGGGGATGCAGTTGCCGCAGTCGCAGCTGAAACCCTGGAAACCGCTGAACGGGCCCTCTCTTTAATCGAGGTGGAGTATGAGCTTCTTCCTATCGTCGAAGATCCACAGGCAGCGCTCGAGAAAGACTCGCCGCAGTTACATCCGCACGGCAATGTCCTGCACCGGAATGGCTACAGCCGCGGCGATGCGGAGCGCGCATTTGCAGCCTGCTCATTCATTGTGGAGGAGTTATACGACTCACCCAGACAGATGCATACGTACATGGAAACCGAAGGCGGGCTCTTTGTTCCTGAAGAGGATGGCCGGTTGACGGTTTACTCCCCCACACAGCACGGATTCATGGATCGGCTTCAATTATCCCGTATTACCGGGCTGCCGGAGACGGATATCCGAATTGTATCGAGTCCAATCGGAGGTTCGTTCGGCGGCAAAGATGAACTGAATGTGCAGCCGTACGGGGCGCTGCTGGCGCTCTTCACGAAGCAGCCGGTCAAAATCCATCATTCCAGATGGGAATCGGTTCGGGCTGGTTTGAAGCGTCATCCCATGAAGATATGGATGAAAACAGGCATAAACAAAGAAGGTTATCTGGTTGCACATCAAGTGCGGATCACGGCAGATACCGGGCCTTATGCAACACTCGGTGCAGAGGTGCTTAACTTCACGACTGAGCATGTGATCGGTCCTTATCGATATGAACACGTGGATGTGGCGAGTGTTTCCGTCTATACCAACAATGGAATGTCAGGGGAATTCCGGGGATTTGGCGGCAATCAGGCCATCTTCGCCTTAGAAGGACAGATCGAACGATTAGCGGCGCATCTAGGGATGGATGCTTGGGAGTTTCGCCGTCTGAATATGAGAAAAGCTTCGGATCCCGGTCCATACGGGCATCCGATTGCTCCCACCAATGGAGCGGATCAAGTTTGGCATGCACTGGCTTCGAGCGAATTGTGGCAGAATAGACTGGCTCCCGAAGCCTTACAGCCGGAGAAACCTTGGATTCGCACGGGTATTGGTGCTTCCTTCGTCATGCATGGGGCAGGACTGGGCGTTGGTATACCAGATCCAGCCGGGGGCAGGCTGGTACTCGCCAAGGATGGACGCATTGAAGCTGTATTCGGCTATGAAGAATGCGGGCAGGGGCTGCTGGCAACGCTTGAGCAAATGCTGATCGAGCAATTTGGCTTTGGGACGCAGGATATTCGGCTGATCATCGGGGATACAGACGTCGTTCCGGACAGCGGCTCAACTACAGCCTCAAGGGCAACCTCCATGATGTGGAAATCGCTGCAGCATTTGCGACCGGTATTTACAGCCCGGCTGCTTGAAGCGGCTGGCCGGCATTTGTCGATGCCGACCGACCAGTTGATCGTGGGAGCTGGAGGCGTACGAGTCAAACAGGATCCCAAGCAGCTCCTGATCAGTTATGAGAAGCTCGCAGAACTTACAGAAGAACCGATTATGGCAGAGACGGACTTCTCCTTCCCAACGACAGTATCGCCTATGACGGGTGCTCATTTTCTCTATACGTTCGCTGCTGCTGCGGTTAAAGTGCAGATCAATACGTTGACAGGGCGAGTGCAGGTGCTGAATCAGTTTCATACCGTCGCAGCAGGGCCTGTTATGAATCCGCAAGGCTATTTGGGCCAAATTGAAGGTGGTGCCGTTATGGCGCTTGGATATACGCTTACAGAAGAAGCGATGATGAGTAAGGGATTCTATGTGACCCGCAATCTGGATACGTATCTTATTCCGACGCTTGCTGATGTGCGGGGGAGCATCGAGGTGCTGCCCATTGAGACATTGAATGAAGGAGACGAATATGGCCCCAGAGGCATTGGCGAGATTGGTTCAATCGGATTAGCGCCTGCTATTGCCGCTGCTGTATATGATGCGGTCGGCAAATGGATTCACAAGCTTCCTATTGATCCGTCCGAGCTTCATGAGCGGCCTACTTTCATCCAGAAGGCGGTGAATGTCGATGAAAAATGAAGCACAGCTTGAATCGTATAGACAGCCAATCTTTTCGTGTGATGTCAACGGGGAGCCTGTTACGCTCGCCATTCCTGCCGGCAAACGGCTGCTGAACATACTTAGAGAAGATTTAGAGCTCACAGGCACGAAGCGGTCCTGCGAGATCGGCCGCTGCGGCGCCTGTATGGTTCTGGTGGATGGCAAGCCGATGAATGCCTGCTTGACTATGGCCTATCAATGCTCAGGCAAGCAAATAACGACGATTGAAGGAATAGCTGCGGGTGGCAGGCACCCGGTCCAGCAGGCTTTTCTTGAAGAAGGCGGCTATCAGTGCGGTTACTGCACACCCGGTATGATCATATCGGTCAAGGCGCTGCTGGATGATAACGCCAATCCTTCACAAGAGGAAGTCGAAGAGGCGTTATCCGGTAATCTATGCCGGTGCACAGGCTATGGAGGCATTGTGAGAGCGGTTCACCGGGCAATTGAGAAGGGGAGGGGATCGTCGTGAACGATCAGGAGCGCCATATTCATTATTTGCGCAGGTGTATCGAGGTTTCCAGGCAAGCCAGATTGTCAGGCAATACACCGTTTGGCGCTATTCTCGTTCACCCATCCGGCGATATTTTGCTGGAGCAGGGCAATATCGAATGGACGGAATCCATCTGCACCGGTCATGCCGAAACATCTCTAATGGCGGCTGCCTCCAAGCGGTTCACGAAGAAGGAGCTCTGGTCTTGCACGCTGTACACCACTGCCGAGCCTTGTGCGATGTGTGCGGGATCGATTTACTGGGGGAATGTCGGAACCGTCGTTTATGGCATCTCGGAGGAACGGCTCGCGGAGCTGACGGGAGATAATGAGCAGAACCTGACGTTAAACTTACCTTGCCGCGAGGTTTTTGCCTGTGGACGCAAGCCTATTGAGGTTATAGGTCCTTTTCCAGAAATCGAAACGGAGACAATTGCCGTTCATGAGGGGTTTTGGCTATGAGAATAAATCTATGGCAGCTGAATACACTGAGTCGGGAAGTATTCGTGCATATAATAGGCGGGATCTTCGAGCATTCACCTTGGGTTGCGAATAAGGCTTGGGAGCGCAGACCCTTTCATTCCTGCCAAGAGCTGCATGAATCGATGATGCTTGCTGTGAAGGAAGCAGCGCCTGGGCAGGTGCTTAACTTGATCCGCGCCCATCCGGACCTCGCTACCCGATTAAACATCAGCGAGTTCTCAACCAAGGAGCAGCAAGGAGTCGGACTCGATCAACTGTCCCCCGAGGAGTTTAAGCAGTTCTCGAATTTAAACCGGGAATACATGGAGAAATTTGAGTTTCCCTTCGTATATGCGGTTCGCGGCAAGACGAAAGCGGATATTCTAAGCGCAATGAAAGCAAGAATGAATCATACGCCATTCGAGGAACGTCAGCAGGCCCTGGTGGAAATCGGAAAAATTACAGCGTTTCGCATTCAGGACGTTATCGAAGAATAACAGCGGAGAGGATGTCGGTTGCCATGCTAAATCTTGCAAACGGACGTACGTTATACTACGGCAAAGGTGATGTTCTCACCTACCGCACATATGCCAAACCGTTAACGGTAAATTCAATTCCGGAATCCAGCTTCCGAGGCGATTCAAACGTGATTTTCGCACATAACCTGACGTTCTCCGTAAGCAGTGAGCAGCTGCTGAGTTCATTCACAGAAGGGGATAACTCCATAGTCGTTGCTACGGACTCGATGAAGAATTTCATACTGCGCCATGCCGGGCAGTTTAATGGAAGTACAACGGAAGGCTTTCTGGCCTTTGTCAGCCGGCGTTTCTTCGAAACCTATGCCCATATTACGGCTATCGAGATCCGCGGGGACCGGATTCCTTTCCAATCCCTTCAAGTGAGGGGGGAGGAAGGCTTTGAGGATAGCGGTCTTGTTTACCGGAGATCCCATAATGATCATGCCAGTGCTTCACTTGTTTACAAACGGGAATCCCAAGGAACGCAGTTGGTATCCCACTGGTGCGGGTTGACGGATTTACAGCTGATAAAAGTGAGCGGAAGCTCGTTCTTTGGATTTATCCGGGACGAATATACGACCCTGCCTGATAGCTATGACAGGCCATTATTCATTTTTCTTAATATTTATTGGTGTTACACGAATATTGAAGATGCGGCTGAGGCGGATTTGGAGCGGTATGTACCCGCTGAACAGATACGGGATATCGCCCACCATGTCTTCCATGAATACAAAACACCCTCCATCCAATATTTAATCTATCAAATCGCCCTGCTTATTCTTACGAGATTCCCGCAGCTTTCGGAGGTGCGTTTCGAATCGAATAATCGGACATGGGAGACCGTTGTGGAGCCGGATCCTGTAACGCATGCCGGGGTATTCACGGAGCCGCGTCCGCCGTTCGGTTTCCAAGGCTTCTCTCTGACCAGGGAGGATCTGGATCATAATGAAGAGACCGCAGTTGATTCCAATGCTTCAGCGGGAAAGATAAATCAGCCATGAGCGGGCGCATAACGACGCATGTTCTGGATCTATCGCAAGGTAAACCTGCAGCCGGCATGCATGTTCAGCTCTGGCTGCTGCCGGAGAACAATGAGCTCCATCGTCTTGTGAAAGCCGTGGTTACCAATGAAGATGGACGACTTGACTCGCCTCTCCTTGAGAAGGAGGAGCTTCAACCCGGACTGTATCAGCTCGTATTCTCTGTTGCCGATTATTTTCGGGAGCGAGGGTCTATGCTTGTCCATGAGTCACAGCTTTTTCTGGATGAAGTACCTGTGCGCTTCCGTGTTACCGATTCTAATGCGCATTACCATGTACCGCTGCTCGTTGCTCCAGGAGGGTACAGCACCTATCGAGGCAGCTGATCTAAGTTTCGAAAGTAAGGGACTGGACTTCCCATTCATCCAGGTGGTAGAGTAGTTCTAAACGACATCCAGGGAGTGACTGTTTCAAATGAGCAGCCGTGATTTTCGCGTACATCCATTCTACGAGCATACGGAGCCAGCCTTTGAATTGCTGCCGGCAGCGATTCAAAGCCTAACTTCGCTCAAAGAAGCTTTTGCCTCAGTGAATGAGGATTTTCTTGCCATTGAGCTTCGGACGATGCTTGAGAGGCTGAGCGAGATTCATCAATTGTTGGCCGATGGTCCTCAAGGGTAAACCAATACGCGTAAGAGGCTGCTCATTTTGGGCAGTCTTTTTGCTTATAACGACGCCTCAAATCTACTTATTTGGATAGTGTGATGCCTCATGCCATTCTTTCTATCAATTCATACGATAGAGAATGGAAGAGTAGAGGGGGCGGCTGCATGCCAGTATTGGATACGGGTCTGCTGTTTAATCGGGAGCTTAGGCGAACATCATTTCTCACTTTGACAGTCATGAATATGGGGAGGCAGCCGGCAGTCGCCGGTATACAGGTATACTCGATGAACGGGGAAATGCAGTCTCATCAAGAACAGCAGGATGATAGTGAAACGGGTCGGCCTGCTCGTCAAGATGGGTCTTATGGCAGCCTGAATTTGGAGACGTTGAAGCTTATCCGGCTGCAGCCGCTGGGACAGGATGAATCCGTATATTCCATTCATTACCCGGTAGAGACCTTTGAGACGTACGGAGTGCGCATCGTTACGAATGGACTAGGAGCCGGAGATGTCAGCTTGTCCATTATGGAATTCGATGAAGGCATGGAGGTAATCAAGGAGCGGAGGTTAGGTGCAGCAGGTGCCAGCTTCGTAGATGAGCTTATGCTGGCTTATGTGGCTAACCATACCCAGCATACGCTGTCAGTCATTCAAACATCGACTTTAACACGAGTTGCTACGATTATGCTGCCGGCGGGGAGCTCTCCCAGACTGGTTGCGATTACGCCGGATGGATCACTAGTCTATGTGACTTGTCAAGGTGATAAAACCGTCCGTGTCATTGATTCCAGAACCCAGGAGATATGTGCCGAGATCACCCTTCCAATGGGAGCGGTGCCTTTTGCCGTAGCGGTGTCCCCGATTGGCAATAAGGTTTATGTGACAACGCTGATCGAAGATTATGTGATCGTAATCGATACCGCGACGCAGACTATCACGAAAATCATCTCATTACCGAAAGGCGCTGACTGTTCCAGCATAGCGTTCTCTCCTGACGGAAGCACAGCTTATCTATGCCTCATCAATTATGGATCCATTGCGGTCGTAGACACAGCGACCGATGCAATCAAACAGACGATTAAGCTGCCTGGAGGCAGTCAGCCTTCCGCCATTGCGATTATGCCAAACGGAGCATTCGCTTATGTCACAGATATCCACTATGAGAAGGTCTACGTCATCCGTTTGTCTTCAAATTCGATTATCGCGACGATTATACTCGATGAGAGCAGTGACCCTCAGAATCTAGTTATTACGCCGGATGGCGCACTTGCCTATATTGCAAGCCGCGGCGGTGACGAAATCGTCGTCGTCAATACTGCACGCAATGAGATATTAACGACCATTGAATTACCGGAAGGCAGTAATGCAAGCGACATCGCGGTGTCCGCAGACGGTGCGAAAATTTATGTAACTGTGCTCACCTTCGGCTATATGGCAGTCATCGACATCCAAAGCCAGCTGCCCGTCGCCATTCTCCCGACAGGCAGCTTCCCCTCCGGAATCGCAATTACGCCGATTCTGCTTCATTAAACGCTTCCCTTAACGGTTCGATTGCAGCGGCAGCCACTCCAGCACGCGCTGGATTTTCAGATCCCAGTAGCCCCAGTCGTGATTACCGGGTTCCTCCTCGTAAGTTATAGGCAGTTTCAGCTGCTCCGCATGATCACGAAACTGGATGTTTTCCGCGTACAGGAAATCCTCTGTCCCGCAGCATTGATAGAGCAAAGGAGCAACCTCGCCAAGAGCGGCCGCTTCTCTGGCGAGGTTGAATAAATCATTCTTACTGCCCTGGTATTGATCGAGAGTTCCGAAGATCTTCTTAAAGTCGTCCGGCGCAAACTCATTTAAATGGGAAAGATCCATAGCCCCTGACAAGCTGGCAGCGGCCTGGTAACGATCCGGATGTGTGAGCGCCAGCTTGAAGGCGCCATATCCGCCCATGGACAAACCGGCTACGAAGTTATCCTCCTTCCGGTCGGACAGCGGGAAGAAGGACCTTGCAATCGCAGGCAGCTCTTCACTGATAAAAGACCAGAATTTCATCCCCTGTTCCATATCCGTATAGAAGCTGCGCTGAGCTGAAGGCATAACGACAGCAATACCCAGCTCAGATACATATCGCTCGATTGAGGTGCGGCGAAGCCAAATCGTATGATCATCCGACAGTCCATGCAGCAGTAGAAGGGTCTTATGCTTGTGTCCGGAAGACAACGTTTTCATGCCGATCTGAGAATAAGTGGTTTGGGGCAGGATGACGTTCATTGAGGTGGAAAGTCCGAGTGTGTCGGAATAAAAGTCACATTGAATGAGTGCCAAGGTCAGTACCTCCGATTGGTATGGAATTAAGTTTGTTCATGTTCTTCTTTTTCCACGTCAGGCATGAAAACTCCTTCTTCTCTCTTAAACAAAGGAATCAATCATGACTTGGCCGACTTTGCCATATAGTGAGAGAGTAGACTTGTTAGGCAGTGTCTATAAAGCAGGAGGGGTGACAATGGGAGAGGGGAGCGGCGTGCTTGATTTGCACATCCAAGGAATGAGCTGCACCGCTTGCGCAGTCCGTATTGAGAGGGCTGTCGGCAAAATGTCCGGTATATCGGGCGTATCGGTTCATTATGCGGCCAAATCAGCCACGATACGCTTTACTCCTGCCGTCGTAACTGCTGCTCATATCATAGAACGAATCGGACAGCTTGGCTTCCAAGCTGAATATGCCAGCAGGATGAACGGCACGGATAATGAGCTCGATAAGCTGAAGCTGCGGTTTACGGTTGCTGCCGTCCTGACTTTCCCGCTGCTGTGGTCGATGGCGCATCATTACAGCTGGCTGAGGAGCATTCCTGTTCCGCTCATGCTTCAAGAGCCGCTGCTGCAGTTCGTGCTTGCTGCGATCGTACAGTTTTTTATCGGAATGCCCTTTTACTTCGGGGCTTATTATGCGCTCCGCGAGCGGATGGGCAATATGGATGTATTGGTTGCCATTGGTACCACAGCTGCATTCGGCTACAGTTATTACGCCATGATGTCAGGTGGAGCACTGTATTTTGAGACATCGGCTGTTGTCATTACGGCTGTTTTACTGGGCAAAATGCTCGAAGCTGCCGCGACCCAGCGCGTCATGCGGGATAACGACAATTTCCGAAACCTGCTGGCGAAGGATGCACTCGCTTTGCGCGGCGGCAGAAGAGAGCGAATTCCGGTAGAACAAATTCGAGTAGGCGAACAGCTCATCGCAGAGGCGGATCAGCTTCTGGCAGCTGATGGTTTGGTGTTGGACGGTCATGCGGCCATAGATGAATCTTTCCTGACGGGTGAAGGCATGCCGGTCATGAAAAAGGCGGGGGATCAAGTGTTTGCAGGCACGCGGATTAGCGGGCCTGCCGAGCTGCGCATACAAGTGACGGCTATCGGCGATGATCTGCTGCTCAGCCGCATTGCAGTCATGACGCGGCAATCACAGACGACGAAATCCTCCATTGGCCGTAAAGTCGACCGGATTGCCGGTATTTTCGTGCCTGTCATGCTGCTGCTGGCATTGAGTACGCTGCTCCTCTGGCTGTTCGTGCTTCGCCCTGGCGACTTAGGAGCCGCGTCGGTTCATGCGCTTGCCGTGCTTCTGGCGGCATGCCCATGTGCGCTTGGACTTGCTGCACCCATATCGCTCGTGCTTGCCTCGGGTAAATTAGCAAGGCGGGGAATCGTATTGAACGACGCAGGAGCATTGGAGCGGCTTACGCAGCTCGATACGATCGTACTTGATAAGACGGGCACAATTACGGAAGGCCGGCCATCGCTTACGGGTATTTCAAGTGTCATTGGATCTCCGAATCGTCTGCTTCGAATGGCAGCCGCTGCGGAGGAAAGAGCCCAGCATCCGTTTGCTGCGGCCCTAATTGCCTCGGCAAAGCAGGCAGGGCTTATCATTCCGGCGGCTGATCACTTCAGCTCGCAGCTGGGGATGGGAATTGAAGCCGTTGTGGAAAGCAGAAGAATCCAGATTGGTAATCTTCATTTTATGGAGGCTCATGACTGGCAGCCTAACCAGACGATACTCCGGTTTGCTTCGCAGAAAGAAGAAAAGGGTGAATCAGTCATATTCGCAGCGATAGATGGCGTGTGCGCGGGTGCATTTGCTTTCGCCGACCCGGTCAAACGTTCTTCGATCGAAGCCGTACGTATGCTGCAGGAACAAGGAATCATGATATGGATGGCGACCGGCGATCATGAAACGGCAGCTCATGAAGCTGCTCAGGCAGCGGGGATCGCTTGCATTCAAGCATCACAGCTGCCTGAGCAGAAGGCTTCGCTTATACAAAAATTACAGCAGGAGGGACGCAGGGTCGGGATGGCTGGCGATGGTTACAATGACGCTCCTGCTTTGGCGGCAGCCGATGTAGGATTCGCTATGGGCAATGGTACGGACGCCGCACTGAATGCCGGTCACTTAACCCTTATTCGTCCCAGGCTGACCGGCATTTATGAAGCTTTACTTATAAGTCGTCTCTGCGTTCGGAACATACGCCAAAATCTTGGGTTTGCATTTGTTTATAACCTGGTGGTAATTCCGTTTGCTGCACTGGGTTCGATTGAGCCTTGGATGGCGGGTACGGCAATGGCGCTAAGCTCGGTTTCCGTTGTCGGGAATTCACTTCGTCTTCATGGTCAAATGCGGAGAACGCTCAACCGGCGTTTGATCGCGTAGCGGTCGGGGTCAAGAAGAGGATATTTCCGTCTGTTCTTCCTGGAACGGAACAGTAGAATCCTTCCATTCTTTAGGTGAAGGTTCAATGCGGCTCGTTGATTTGGAGCGGATAACCGCAAGGACGGCAGCTGCCGCCCATAAAGCAGATGAAGCTGTTGGCTTTTTCATTTGACTCATGAATCGATTCCTCCTGGCTCCTTGAAGTAAATGCACTATTTTAGAGGTATGCGCCAAAGCTCGACAAAAGACCCCGTAAGCACGTTTGTTTTGTATAGACAACCCTAAAACGTAATGTTATAGTTACACATGCATAATTACATAGCTTAATAAACAGGTGCCGGGCATTCGCTTCGGCTTAATAGGGAAGACCGGTGAAAAACCGGCACGGACCCGCCACTGTAAGGAGTGTCCATACACAAAGACGAGCCCCCCGCGGGATCAGCTTTGCGCATGGACTAAGGGAATGACCCCTGCGTCACTGAGTATATAAGCTTACTTGGGAAGACGGTCATTACTCATGCTCCGAGTCAGGAAACCTGCCTGTTTAGATAAACGCTACCTACGAGGACTTAGGGAGGTGTTAGAGATTGGCTAAGACAATGGACGAGGGTCCGCCAGCAATGGTGGTTGCGTCCTTAGAGCCTCTGTTCTTCGGAACTTAAGCATTTCTGACACTTTAGTCGGAGATGCTTTTTTTTGCTGCATCAGTAAACGATTAATTATGATGTAAAAGGGGAGTAATCAATGAAACCGAATCATTCAGCAAGATGGTTTAAATTAACGATGATGGTTCTGCTTGCAGCAATGCTGTTAATGACAGCGGCATGCGGCAGCAAGAACAACAATTCCGCAAACAATAATGGAGGAACCGTTGAGAATACGGGTACTGCGGCAGGAAACACAGCACCTGCCGATGAAACGCCTGCTGCGGTCAATGATACAGCGAATGCGGAGAAAGCGACCGTTTATCCGCTGACAGTTAAGGATGCTACGGGAACCGATCTTACTTTCGCAGAGGCACCGCAAAAAATCGTCACCCTTCTTCCAAGCGAAACTGAGGCTGTGTATGCAGTCGGAGCAGGTGAACAGGTTGTAGGGGTTGATGATTATTCGAACTACCCGGAAGCAGCGGCAGCAAAGGAAAAGATCGGCGGGATGGAAGCGAACATCGAGAAAATTGTTTCGCTCAAGCCGGATCTTGTCTTAGCTTCCTCAAGCATGAGCAAGCCTGTTGTTGATAAACTGCGCGCGCTTAAGCTGACCGTGTACGCATCTGACCCTAAGACCTATGATGCGGTAATCGACAAAATCACACAAATTGGCGTAATCTTGGATCATGCCAAGGAAGCTGCAGAAGTAACCAAACATATGCAGGACGTCCGCCAGCAGGTGACCGATGCGGTTAAAGAAGCTCCGAAGCCGAATGTTTATCTGGAATTCTCACCGGGCTGGACCGTCGGAAAAGGTGAATTCCTGGATGAACTGCTTACCATTGCCGGCGGCAATAATATCTCTACAAAGTCGGGCTGGTATGAAATCGATCCTGAAGCGGTACTGAAAGCGAACCCGGATACTATCATCTACGCTTCGATGACCGTGAAGGAAGGCGAGAAGAATCCGATTCTTGCAGCGATTGAAACAAGACCTGGCTGGAATACGACCAAAGCCATGACCAACAAACAGCTGTTCGAGGTTAATCAAGATCCGCTGGTCCGTGTAGGACCGCGCCTTGCTGAAGGATTGCTCGAAGTCGCTAAGAAACTTCATCCGGATCTAATCAAGTAAAATGAAAATAAAACTGTACACATATGGAGGAGCAGCTATGCTCCTCCTTCTCGCATCTATAGTCGTCAGCCTGTCAATTGGCTCTTCTGGATTGCCGCTGCGTGATGTGTGGGGAATTCTCGTTCATCAGCTGCCTTGGATGGGTGGGGGAGCAGATAAATGGGATGCCAGCGATATTGCCATTGTTACTCAATTGAGGCTCTCACGTGTTCTGCTCGCCATATTGGTAGGCGCTTGTTTGTCTCTAGCGGGAGCTGGCTTTCAAGGTGTGCTGCGCAATCCGCTTGCAGATCCATTCACGCTTGGCGTTGCATCAGGATGCTCGGTTGGAGCGGCATTCTTAATTGTATTTGGATTCCAGACGGTTATCGGGATCTGGTCTGTGCCTCTTGTTGCCTTTATAACCGGCATGATTACGCTTCTTATCGTTTTTACGCTTTCCCGCGCACGAGGATCGATGAATGTGGAGACGCTGATTTTGTCAGGCGTCATCGTTCAAGCTTTTCTCGGTGCAATTGTTTCGTTCATGGTTTCATTATCGCAAGGTGTGGTTAATGAAGTCATGTTCTGGCTGATGGGCAGCTTAAGCGCCCGCAGTTGGGAGCATGTGAGACTGATTCTGCCGTTTCTTATTGTTGGCCTGCCCGTACTCATTCGCTACGGACAGTCCTTGAATCTATTCGTATTCGGAGAGCGGCATGCGGCACATATGGGCATTAACGTAGAGAGAACCAAGCTAATCGTCCTCCTCACCTCAACTCTGCTGACGGCTGTAGCCGTGTCTATTGCAGGTGTAGTGGGTTTTGTGGGACTTGTCGTTCCTCATTTGCTTCGCCTTCTGGTTGGCCCCGACTATCGAATCATTATCCCTCTATCTGCTGTTGGCGGAGGAATCTATCTTCTATGGGCGGATACGCTCGCCCGGACAGTCCTGAGTCCCAAAGAAATCGCTTTAGGTGTCATCACAGCCTTAATCGGAGCACCTTTTTTTGCCTATCTGCTATACAGACGTAAAGTGCTGCAGGGAGGTTCATTATGATCGATGTGCAAAAATTGGTAACAATGATTCATGGAAAGCCGATATTGAATGAATTATCATTTACAATGGATGCAGGAAGCATGTACGGTATTATAGGTCCGAATGGAGCAGGAAAATCTACCCTGCTTCATCTCTTATCCGGCGTGGATAAGCCAACCTCCGGAAAGGTACTGCTTGAAGGTAGGGATGCTGCGCATTACGGCCGCAAAGAATTGGCCAAATGGGTCGCCGTCCTGCAGCAGGGCGGACTTGCTCCGGCTGGTTTCACGGTGCGCGAGGTTGTTGCAATGGGGCGGTATCCGTTTCAAAACTGGATGGGCGAAGAGAAAGAAGATGTTACGCCTCTTATTGATGAGGCGCTGGAAGCGATGGGACTCACCGGGCTGCAGGAGCGGCGCATGGATCAGTTGAGCGGAGGAGAACGACAGCGCGCTGCCTTGGCTAAAGTAATGGCGCAGGACCCAAGTCTGCTGCTGCTCGATGAACCGACGACCTTTCTGGATATCGGTTATCAGGTACAGCTGCTTGATATTGTGAAGAGCTGGCAAAGGAATCGCCGCATGACCGTAATTGCCGTACTCCATGATTTGAATTTGGCCGCTCATTATTGTGATAAGCTGCTTGTTCTGCATAATGGGAAGATAGAGGCATTCGAAGCGCCGGCGGTTATCATGGAGCCGGACTTGATTGAACGCGTATTCGGGGCGAAAGCCATTGTACTGCCGCATCCTCAAACAGGTGTTCCGCAGCTGCTGCTGCAGCCGTCACAACCATCGTCACAATGGGAGCATTTGCGAATTGAAAGGAAGAGAAAAGGATGAGCAAGCAGGATGTTTTTCATTTAATCACATTAATTAATCCCCTTGATAAGGAGGCAATTGAGTCAGCGGAGCTGCACTTAAACAGCTTGACCAAGCCGCCGGGCAGCTTAGGTAAGCTGGAAGATATCGCGAAACAGCTCGCAGGGATAACAGGTGAAACAGCAGCTGATGTATCGAAGCGGGCAGTCATCGTGATGGCTGGCGATCATGGGGTGTGTGAGGAAGGAATCAGTGCCTTCCCGGCTGAAGTCACACCGCAGATGGTTATGAATTTCTTGACGGGCGGGGCTGCTGTCAATGTGCTTGCAAGACTAGCGGAAGCAGAAATATTTTGCGTAGATATGGGGGTTAATGCTGAACTCGAACATGAACGGCTGATTAATCGCAAGATTCGCAGAGGAACAGCGAATATGGCTGTTGAATCCGCCATGTCCCGTGAAGAGGCGGTTGCTGCGATCCAAGCTGGCTTTGAAGTGGTCGGCGAGCTAGTTTCCAGAGGTTACCGGATGTTTGCGACCGGCGAGATGGGGATTGGCAATACGACCGCAAGTGCTGCATTATGTACGGTGCTCGGCGGAATGTCAGCCGATGAGGCAGTCGGACTCGGGACAGGGATCGATGAACAGCGTCGGCTGCATAAGGTTGAAGTTGTAAACAGAGCTATTGCAATCAATAAACCCAATGAGGCCGATCCCATCGATGTACTTGCCAAAGTAGGCGGGTTAGAAATTGCCGGCCTGGTCGGTGTCATTCTTAGTGCGGCCGCGCATCGCTGCCCAGTCGTCATTGACGGCTTCATCTCGTCTGCAGCAGCGCTCGCTGCATCGAAACTTGCACCGCAATGTGTACCTTTCATGATCGGCTCTCATTTGTCGCATGAGCAGGGTCATCGAAAACTGTTATCCGCAATCGGCCTTTCACCGATGATTCATTTGGATATGCGTCTTGGGGAAGGAACGGGAGCCGTGCTTGGTTTTCATTTTATCGACGCTGCCCTGATGATTATGCGGGAGATGGCCACGTTCGAAAGCGCGGGGGTATCCCGGGGATAACTCCGGCTGCAGAGTTGTTACGGATATGGAGTAAGGAGGCCACTTCAGATGGCGATCATAATTACAGGCGGCGCACGAAGCGGAAAAAGCGATTTTGCTGAACGATATGCGATGCATCTCTGTTCGAGAGGAATATATATTGCGACATCCCAGAGCTGGGATGAGGAAATGGCTGAACGAATCAAGCGCCATAAGCAGGTAAGAGAAAGCGCTGCGTTTGCTTGGGAGACGATAGAGGAGCCTTATGAGATTGCCGCTATGCTGCGAAAGCTTGAGAAAGAAGCTCTTAATGGGGAAGACCGACCGGCAGTTCTGATCGACTGCCTGACTTTATGGCTGACAAATTGGATGCTTAAACTCGATGCTGATCATGAACATCCGTCACCGGATAAGACAAGCGGAACAGGAGAAGACACTCCTCAGAATCGGGTTGATGAATCGCTTCCTCCTGTTATTGAGGATTTTGTTCAAGCGGTGACTGAATACAGCGGCACTCTATTGATGGTTACCAATGAAGTAGGCAGCGGCATAGTCCCCGCGTATCCTTTAGGACGGCGCTTTCGGGATGAGGCAGGGAGGCTGAACCGGAGGCTTGCTGCGGTTTGCGAGCAGGCGTTTCTTGTTGTGGCGGGATTCCCGCTGGACTTGAAGGCACATGCTTTTCAATTGGGGGAGCTGTAGGATGCTGTTCTACTCCTTACCTGAAATCCTGCTGCTGACAGCTGCGGCAATTATAATCGATTGGATCGTCGGCGATCCGAGGTGGCCGACACATCCGGTCATCTGGATCGGGCGCTTCATTGCGATGTTCGAGAAACGTCTAAGGACTGAAGAAGCGGAGAAATCCGGGGATGAATTAAGGCGAAAAGGCATTATTTTAACGGCGGGGACCGTGATTCTTGCATTTGCATTGATGTGGTTGATTACTGAGGCGGCTGCTCTTATTCATCCTTGGCTTGGGTATGCGGTTTCGGCTTGGTATATATCAACGACGATCGCTGTAAAAGGGCTGAAGGATGCAGCGATGCGTGTCTACGATCCCCTAATGGCTGGAAACTTGGGGGATGCCCGCAAGTATACAGGTTATATTGTTGGCCGTGATACAGCTGCCATGGAAGAAAAGGATACGGTCAGGGCAACGGTTGAAACCGTTGCGGAGAATACGGTGGATGCCTTCCTCTCGCCTGTAATCTTCGCTTTATTGGGAGGTGCACCGCTTGCCATGCTGTATAGAGCTGCAAATACGCTGGATTCGATGGTTGGCTACCGCAATGAGCGGTATTTTTATTTTGGCTGGGCATCGGCGAGGTTCGATGATGTACTTAACTATATTCCAGCACGAATTACAGGTTTATTGCTGTCCTTAGCAGCGCTGCTTACCCTTGGAGCCGGCGCATGCCTTCGATCGCTGAGGGCGGTTTACCAATTTGCAGGCCTTCATCCAAGTCCGAATAGCGGCATTCCGGAGGCTGCTGCAGCCGGAGCGCTGGGGATTGAGCTTGGCGGCCGGAATGTTTATTTTGGCGTTGCAAGTGAAAGAGCCCGGCTGGGCTGGCCCCTTCGTCCGCTTGCCGCGCATGACATTATTCGCACGGTTCGTTTGCTATATACAGTTTCCATGCTGGTTCTGGCGGGGGTGCTTATTCTATGGCTTTGCGTTTCCTGAGCAATCAATTACAGGCGGCAGGTGCAGCCTTTCAGCTCATTACACGAATACCGATTCCAGTCCTGATCCCATTCACTCCGCCGGTGCTTGCCAGAAGCTCAGTATATTATCCGCTTGTCGGAACGGTGATCGGCGGAATTTTGGCAGGAGCCGGCTGGTTATTATTCACCTATGTTCCGGCAATGCCCGCTGCCGTCCTTCTATTAATTCTATGGGCCGCGCTAAGCGGAGCGCTGCATCTGGATGGGCTGATGGATACAGCTGACGGGGTGCTTAGTCACCGCTCCCGCGAGCGGATGCTGGAGATTATGAAAGATAGCCGTGTCGGTGCGATGGGGGTCATTGCGGCTGTTTTTGTGTTGCTGTTCAAATTCGCCCTGCTGGCCAGCTTGCTCGGGCAGGAGATGTGGCTGCATACGGCATTGTACCTTGCAGCTGCTTGCGGCTGGAGCAGGCTGTGGCTTGTATGGGCGATGATTGGCTGGCCAATGGCCAGACCGGGAGAAGGAATGGCGTCAATGTTTGCAGAGGTACGGGTCAGACATGCGGCTGCCGCAACGTTAGTTCAGCTGGTTCTTGTGCTTGGAATCGGATTGCTGCTCGGCTTAGCTTGGGGCGATGTTCTGAATCAGTTAGCCGTTCAGGCAGGTCTGACTCTCATCACGGGCTCGGTTGTTTCCGGCTGGCTTTGCCGAAAGCTGGGAGGCTTGACGGGAGATACCTACGGCGCATTGAATGAGGTCATCGAATCCGTTTTATTATTTGCCGCATTAGCCGGCGGGAATGGATTCCATCTGTTGTTCTAGCGATGAATGCAGCAGCACGGCGTAAGCAGCAAGCGTGGAATGAGAGTCAAGTAATTAACGAGATTAATTAATGGGGTTAAATAAAGGGGGTACATCCATGCTGGAGCGATTCGGACATGGCGGAGATTTAAGGACGGCACAGGAATTGTATGGTATTGAAGCCGATCGTTATCTTGATTTCAGTGCGAATATGAATCCTTTCGGGCCTCCTCCATGTGTGGCAGAAGTGCTTCGGAATTATGCGGATCAAATTGGCCGTTATCCAGACCCTGCCGTAAGAGGCTTACGGCGCAAGCTGGCGGATCATCACAATGTGGATGAAGCAAGCGTGCTTGTCGGCAATGGAGCTGCAGAGCTCATTGATTTGGCGGTTCAATTGTTGAAGCCGGCGGTAACCGTACTGACTGCCCCTTGCTTTAATGAATATGGGGATGCAGCCCGTAAATGCGGCAGCCGGATTCGAATGCTTCAGCTCGAGCCTCAGGCACAATTCAAATTAACGCAGGAAGCCATTCTGAGTTTATTGAAGCAGTTAAGAGAAGAGGGAACAGCTGCAGGCCAGACGCTGTGGTTTCTTGGTTCTCCTAATAACCCGACAGGTCAGCTCATAGAACCGGAGCTTGTCCGTCTGCTGGTTCGAGAAGGCGAGATTGTTGCTGTCGATGAGGCCTTTATGGATTTTGTAACGGACACCGACTGCTGGAGCCTGCTTCGCGAAGCTGCATCCTGCACCCGATTAATTGTGATACGATCAATGACGAAGTTTTATGCGATACCGGGGATCCGTCTTGGGTATCTGGTAGCGGGAGCTTCTCTTGTTCGGGCGATGGGAGAACTGCAAATACCATGGAGCGTCAATTCGCTTGCCCAGCTAATCGGTGAAGCTGTATTGGATGAGACGGATTATGGCGACCAGACGATCAAATGGCTCCAAACGGAACGGCCATGGTTTGTGGAGCAGTTGTCGGCCTTAGGACTCCTTGTTTATGAGGGGAAGGTTAATTACGTTTTATTCCAAATTCCCGATCGGTTCGGATGGAGCTCCCGGCAGCTTCAACACGCGCTTGGGACAAGAGGGATATTAATTCGCGATGCTTCGGGATATGAAGGGTTGAATGGCTCCTATTGCCGAAGTGCTCTGCGTTTTCGGGAAGATCATGTACGGCTGCTTGGAGAGCTGAGGAACCTGCTCGGAAAGCCGGCTGAATAGCCTCTGAAGAATACCTGACAGATAAGCAAATAGGGAGGAGATCACCCGAATGACACAGCCTTTTCGCAGCGGCAGCGGTGCGTATCAATCTTCTGTGTGCCCTGGCGTCTCTATCAGGCTGGAAGAAGATCATATCGTTATGCAAAGTATTGAACCCGTAACTGTTCTAAGCAAAGCGGACAGCTTCGTCAACTGGAAGGTGCCGCTAAGCTACAACTGCAGTGATCCGGTCTTGGATTTAGGTAAAATGGTAGAGCGCTGGGGCTATTCGCGAGCTTCTTCAATTGGTTTGATCACGGCTGCCAAATTGTCGCATGCTTCCATCATGGAGGCAAATGGTGATTGCTTCACCATGCTCTGCTGCACGACAGCGGGAACCCGAAATGCGGCGAGAGCCGGGTTAAACCGTCCGCTGTTCCCCGCGTATTCAGCCGGCACGATTAATTCCTTCCTGTTTATCGATGGACGCATGACGCAATCGGCAATGGTGAATGCTGTAATATCGGCGACGGAAGCGAAGACAGCCGCCCTGCAGGATCTGGGTATTATGGATTCCCTGCACGGACTTGCAGCAACGGGCACGACAACCGATTCCGTTGTGATCGCGGTCAGTCAGTCCGAGCATTATAACGCGCTTCACGCTTATGCAGGCGCAGCTACGACAATCGGTGATGCAATCTGTAAGCTGGTGTACGAATCCGTTTTTGAGTCCGTCAGGACGCAAAATGACGATTAACAGCTGCATGAATGAGGTGGATGTCATTGAAGTTTGCTGTACATGGGCTCTACGTTGGACAGCCGGAGACTATGCTTTTTCGGGGAAAAGAAGTGGTGTCCGCCATTCGCAAGTCCGCCGTTCATAGTCCGGTTAAGCTGAACCTGCTGAATTTGGTAGGCGACTTGCAAGGAGAACCATCCGTTCATGGCGGTGCTGATAAGGCTGTTCATATCTATCCCTATGATCATTACCGCTTCTGGCGTGAAAGGCTGGGGGCGGCAATTGAGCCTGCAGCTTTCGGTGAAAATGTATCTCTAGCCGGAGCAATCGAGTCGACCATTCAGATCGGGGATATTTTTCGAGCGGGTTCCGCAATTGTACAGGTATCCGAACCGAGGCAGCCCTGTTATAAGCTGGCGATGCTTCATGGCCAAGCGAAGCTCCCGCTCTGGATGAAAGAGACCGGCTTCTCCGGGTATTATCTGCGTGTTCTGGAGGAAGGCATTTTAGAGCCTGCCGGTTATTGGACGCTTGAGGATCGAGAGAGATCAGGTGTATCGGTGCTGGATGCTTTCAACGCGCGTTATGACACCGGGGATTCATGGCGAAGCTTGGTGGAGCAAGTGCTTGAAGGAGGGGGTTCGCTGGGCAGCGACTGGCGGAATACGCTCGAGAAACGGCTTAGGAAAACAGTGAAGCGATCGTGATGAAGGTAACCAGAAAACTGGAAAACGGCCATCAGAAGCGTGAATGGGAACGAATCTGGGAAAAGAGCGGGTGAGGAGCAGTCTGCTGAATGGAGCTCGCCTCCTAGCCGCAATGTCAATCAGAATGGTTAATCAAAATCAATCTGCTGATTCAATACAACCGTTCGAATTTCCCTTTCCCTGTGAACCAAGGAAGGAACAAGCGAAAATTGGAGATCATCCAGTGCGGAAGGCAGCGGCGGCGAGATGAGAAATTGCATATGGGTTTGAATTCCCGAGCCTCCTGCTCCATGTCTGCGAACGGAGTAGATCCGGTCGCCGCCGATTATTTCAAGATGCAAATTCGGTCTGATCCGCACATTAGCCTCTGCTTGAAGCTTATAATTTATTTCAACAGAAACTTCACTGACCTGTTCAAACTGCATAGCGTGGGTGAGGATATATTCGGCTTCGTTCGTGACCACCCTCTTCATAAGAGGCAGCACGCCGGTTACATCGCCTTTTTCATTTGGAAACGCCGGAGCTGTCGATTCTTGGAGCTGTTGAATAAACCCTGAGATGTAAGTCTCCTCCAGCTCAAATGTGACTGCCCATTCCTTAATGAGTTCTGGCCAGGGGAAGAATCTTCGGCCTGCCGTTAACCGCCTTCTTTCTTTGAATAAAGTCAGCAGCTGCTCGTCAATATGCTTGACTTCCTCGTTGTATTCGTTTGGAATGATTCTAAGTTCAGACCAGGCCAATTTGTTTTCCTCCTTCGATAAGCCTCTTATTTCTTTTTCTTCTCCAAAAGAATGCCGATAATACCTGCTGTAATGAATCCGATTGGCGTGATCAGCTGAATCATAAATTCTCTGATTACTTTATTGTCGTCAATGCCATTGCCGACTGGACCTGTATGCGGTCTATACGTATCCCACAAGCCAAAAAGAATCAGAAACAGGATGAAAATCCCTGCTGCAAGCATGAAGATATAGGGTTTCATAGTGTGCCCCTCCTCGAACGGGATGGCGAGTGGCGAGTCCAGATTTACAATAGCATATGGATGATTCCATTATCATCCAGACGATGTCAGGCGGTAGAAAGTTGCGTTTAGCGGAGCTGATTGTCCAAGCAAATGAATATAGCGTTTCGGACCGTAAAATTAGTATAATAAAACGATATCAGCTGAAAACAGGCTGAGTTTAACGGTGTATACGAAGAGAGGTTAATGATAGATGGAACAACGGCACAAGCAAGCGCTGCCGGTTGACGGCTTGCTGCCTGAGCTGCTGGAGCGGCTGTCCGAGCAGATGAATGCGGTTCTGATTGCATCGCCCGGTGCGGGGAAGACGACACGAGTACCTGTCTGCCTGCTTCATGCTCCCTGGCTTGAGGGGCAGAAGATCATTATGCTTGAGCCGCGGCGTCTCGCGGCGCGGGCAGCGGCCCGGTATATGGCAGCCTCATTAGGCGAGCAGCCGGGCGGGACAGTCGGCTACCGGGTCCGCATGGATACGAAGGCAGGTCCTCATACGCGAATTGAAGTTATTACCGAAGGCGTACTGACGCGCATGCTGCAGGCAGACCCTTCACTTGAAGGAATAGGTATCGTTATCTTTGATGAATTCCATGAGCGGCATCTGCATTCCGATCTCGGTTTAGCGCTGTGCTTGCAGACTCAGGCTGTTCTGCGGGATGATCTAAGGCTGCTTGTTATGTCTGCGACTCTTGATGCGGAGCCGGTTGCCGGGCTGCTTGGCGGAGCATCGGTGCTTGTTAGCGAGGGACGCGCTTATCCCGTGCAAACCCATTACGCTCCGAAGCGGGTCGAAGGACGAATGGAAGATGCGGTTGCCCGCACTGCCGCTGATGCGATGGACAAGCATGAGGGTGATGCACTTGTATTCCTGCCCGGTGCAGCGGAGATCCGCCGCGTGCAAGGGCTCCTTGGTTCGCTGGGGCTGAGCCCGAATGTTCGGGTTATGCCCCTGTATGGCAGCATGCCCCCGGACGCACAGGACCGGGCGGTTGCGGCTTGTGCGGAAGGCGAGCGGAAGATTGTGCTCGCAACGACCATTGCCGAGTCGAGCGTCACGGTGCGAGGCGTGCGGATTGTCGTGGACAGCGGTCTCAGCCGTGTGCCGCGATTCTCGGCGCGTACGGGTATGACCCGGCTGGAAACGGTTGCTGTTTCCGTCGCCTCAGCGGATCAGCGGCGGGGGCGGGCGGGCCGGGAAGCGCCGGGTATCTGCTTCCGGCTGTGGACCGAGACGGAGCACCGCGCGCTGCAGCCGCAAAGCGAGCCGGAGCTGCTGGGTGCGGATTTGGCGCCGCTTGCGCTGGAGCTTGCCGTCTGGGGCATCGCCGATCCAGCCGAGGAGCTTGCTTGGCTGAACAAGCCGCCCGCTGCGGCATATTCGCAAGCGCAAGAGCTGCTGCACGAGCTGGGCGCATTGGATGCGAAGGGCAAGCCGACTGCCCATGGAAGGGCGATGGCCGAGCTTGGCATGCATCCGCGGCTTGCTCATATGGTTCTTACAGCGGATAAGCTTGGACTTGGCGTGATCGCTTGTGAGCTCGCTGCTCTGCTGAGCGATCGCGATCCGCTTCGCGGCAGCCGCAGCATTGATATGCGGCTGCGCCTTGAAGCGCTGCATGGCCACGCGATTGGCGGCGCTGTAATGGATGAGGCGGCGGCCAAGCGAATCGCCGCCGAGGCCAGAGAATGGATGCGGGCCGCCGGCATTCAGCCCGCAAGCCCGGGCAATGCGGGTGATAATGGACAAATTGGCAACAATGGAACTGCCAGCAAGGCGGAAAGCGCAGGGATTCCCATAAGCAGTTCAACTCACATCGACAGCATCGGCCTGCTGATCGCGCTTGCCTACCCGGATCGTATCGCCAAGCGGCGCGGGGATGGGCGATTTTTGCTTCGCAATGGCCGCGGTGCCGCTGTTCAAGAGCTGCAGCCCTTATCTGCATCTCCATTTCTGGCTGCAGCTGAGCTTGAGGACAGCGGATCGGACAGCCGGATTTTACTGGCTGCTCCTCTTACACCTATGGAGATTGAGCGGCATTTTGGCGATCAGCTCGAGGTGGAGACGGAAGTGCAGTGGGAGCGTGCGGCCGAAGCCGTTCGGGCAAGAAGCCGGGTGCGGCTTGGCTCACTGATATTGAAGGAGGGCATACTTGCCGATCCGGATCCGGAGCTGGTTGAAGAGGCGCTGCTGAGCGGAATTGCCGAGCAAGGGCTCGGGCTTCTGCCTTGGACGAAGCCGGCCAGGCAGCTTCAGGCGAGAATCGAGCTTATGCGTTCCCATAACCCGTCATGGCCGGATGTCTCCGATGAGACATTGACCGCTTCACTGAAGAAATGGCTGAGCCCTTATATTGGCGGTATGCGCAGCCGCAACGATCTGAGTAAGCTCAAAATGGCCGAAATCATCGAATCGCAGCTATCCTGGCAGGAACGTCAGCAGCTGGGTGAAGAGGTGCCGACCCATTTGACGGTGCCAAGCGGCTCCCGGATCCCCGTTGATTACAGCGATCCGGCCGCTCCCTTCCTGGCAGTGAGATTACAGGAGCTGTTCGGCTTGCGCCATACGCCTCACATTGCCGGCGGGAAGCTCCCGGTCACGATTCATTTATTATCCCCGGCGCATCGGCCGGTTCAGGTGACGAAGGATCTGGCGAGCTTCTGGCAGCATGCCTATTTTGAAGTGAAGAAAGATCTTAAGGGGCGTTACCCGAAGCATTATTGGCCGGATAACCCATTGGAAGCCGCACCGACCAATCGTGCAAAGCCGCGTGCGTAATGATGTCGTGGCCAGCTGAACGGCAGCGGATTCTATTGACCCGGCCCGTTTCCCAAAGCCGGCAGCTGCGAGTGACACCTAGGAGGTTAAGAACACAATGACAATGACACCGCTAACTCTCATTCTTGCTTATTTGGTCATCATGAACCTTGCTGCTTTCTTCATGATGCGAAGCGACAAACAGCGTGCGGTTCACGACCGCAGACACCGTATCCCCGAGCGTAAACTGCTTGGTGTGAGTGCACTTGGCGGCTCGCTTGGCGGCTATGCGGGCATGCGGATGTTCCGCCACAAAACGAAGCATGCCTCATTCGCGGTCGGGCTGCCTTTCATGCTTGTAATTCATATTGCCCTTGCAATCATGCTGCTCCGTTATTTCTACTAAGCCGTTCTTTATTTCGCATAATTAGTACGGATTGACTGCTGCTGACCAGTTATGCTATAGTGTTCATTCGTGCTCCGCCTGTCAACTGGCGGAAGCCATCATATGACTCGACCAAGCCGCATGAGAATGCGGCTTTCGCTGACTCCAAGCAGTGAAAAGCGGTCGAACAGGGAGGTAACTGACATGACTGTTCAAAGTGCCTTTCAAGACGAAGCCGGGCGGGTGGAAACCGTTCTGCTGCATATTCGCAACCAGCTTCGCGCAATCGGTCCGAGGTACACGGGGGACGATTTCACAGAGCAAATGCTTCAGCTCCAGCGTGATGAGCGCCAGCAGCGTCTTGAAATTTCCGAGAGAGAGCCGTATTTTGGTCGCATTGATTTTCAAGAGACGTCTCAGGAGACGCCAAAGCCGCTATATATCGGCAAAGCAGGCGTCGCTCATGAGAAAACAACGGAGCTGCTCGTTATCGATTGGCGGGCTCCCGTGGCCAGCTTATTCTATGCTTTTAGCGGCGGTGAAGCACCGGTTTCCTATGAGTCACCGGACGGTGATATCGAGGGAACAGTACACCTCAAACGTAATTTAATGGTACGGGAAGGGAAGCTGGAACGTCTTGTCGACAGCTATGTCCGGGGACAGGAGGATGAATCCGTTACGGATGAATTCCTGCTGTACCGGCTGGGTGAGAGCAAAGACAACAAGCTCAGAGATATCGTATCCACCATACAGCAGGAGCAGGACAGCATTATTCGTACGGAGAAGAATAAAGCCGTTTTCATCCAGGGCGTCGCGGGAAGCGGTAAAACAACCGTCGCTCTGCATCGCCTAGCCTATCTGATTTACAGGTATTCAGGCAGTATCCGTGCGGATCGAATGGTTATCTTTGCGCCTAACCGGATGTTTTTAGACTATATCTCCGGCGTTCTGCCGGAGCTTGGCGTCGGCGATATTGTTCAGACTACGTATACGGAATGGGCGATCGAGCAGCTGCAGAAAACCGTAAGGCTGGATGAGAACAGGGACACGATGGATTATTGGTTTGAACATCCGCGTACCCGGGCTGAAGTCGAACAGGCGCCGGGACGGCTCAAGGGAAGTCTGCTGTTTAAGCAGGCTGCCGATCAGAAGCTTGCCCAAACCGAAGAGGCTTTGCTGCCGCAGCTGCCGTTTGAACCGGTTGACGGCATGATTCTCCGCCCTTCTACCATTGCAGAATGGATTGCAACCGATGACCGTTCGGAGCCTTATATGAAACGGCGAAACCGCATAGCCAGCCGCATCAAGCGCTGGTTGGAGTCGGAATGGAAGACAAGGCGGCTTACCGACAGCAAATTAAAGGCAAAGGCCAATGCCAAGCTGAATGCCTATTGCAAAAAAATCCCGTCCTTCACAGCTGCGCAGCTCTATATCTCGCTTCTTGCAGATCCCGGCGTGCTGCCGATGCTAAATAAGGATGCGCGCAAAGAATCGGTTAAAGGCTTGAAGCAAAATCTCGTTCAGCCTGAGGATCTGGCTCCGCTGGTTTATATCCAGCTTCGTTTGTTCGGCTTGGAGCAGCCGACGTTTGACCATGTCGTCATTGATGAAGCCCAGGATTATTCTCCGTTTCAGCTGGAGTCCTTGAAGCTCTGTCAGCGGCAGGCCTCGATGACGGTGCTGGGCGATTTGCAGCAGGGGATCCATGCTTATGCGGGTATTCACAGCTGGAAGGAGCTGACCGGGCTGTTCCCGGCTGAGGATACCGGGTATTTCGAGCTTGACCGGAGCTATCGGTCGACGATGGAGATCATCGATTTTGCCAATCGCGTCTTGGGCGGTATGGGGGATGGGGTGAAACCGGCAACGCCTGTATTCCGCAGCGGGGAAGCTGTAGATGTCGAGCTTGCAGCTGACGATGAGAAGCGGCTGGAGGAAGTTGTCCGAACCGTGAAGGACTGGCAGAATGATGGAAGCTATCGAACGATCGCTGTCCTTGGACGAACCGCCCGTTCCTGTCAGGACATTGCCGATCGGCTCCTATCGGAAGGGCTTCAGGTTTCCCTTGTCCAAAGTAAACAGGAAGCATACAAAGGCGGCTTGACCGTCGTTCCGGCGTATTTGGCGAAAGGGCTGGAATTTGATGCGGTGCTAATTGCTGATGCCGACCAAGCAAGCTTCGGACCCAATGATGCCAAGCTGCTGTATGTAGCCTGCACGCGTGCTCTGCATAAGCTCAAGCTGCTGCACTGCGGCGCACTTACGAATTTAGTGCAGGAAGCTGTCGTGATGAGCTAGGACTGCAGACATAGATTTGCTTTGTAAGTTAGAGCGCTTCTGTCAGTCAGAGGATGGAGCTGCTCACCTCACAATAGCCGGCCGGGAATGTGAATCTCCCAGCCGGCTATTTGACTTGTTTGAGCATCTCTTATCCTCGCTACACGACATCCACAGAGAGCGTATCGAGCGGCCCGCCTTCCGCCGTAATACTTTGAAGCGTATAAACCGAAATCGGGAACATCGGGAAGCCGACATAATATGGCGTTATCTCGTACAGCTGAAAGTAGACGACAATCGCTTTGTCAGCCAGGTAATAATCCTGGTTCGGACTGATTGCAGTGAACCCGTTCAACAGCGGCAGATCCCTCTCTTTGAGCTGAGCGCTGATCTGCTTCGAGAGCACAGACACGTAATCGGAGCCGGGTTTGAACAAGTCTGCCAGACTGTACAGCTTCCCTGTATTAACGTCAAAGGTAAGCGATTTGGCGATTGTGTTCCCATGCGCCATTGGCGTGGAGTAGGCGTAATTGCTGAGAATCAGGCTCAGAATGCCGCGCTCATTCGTTTTGATTTCATAATGGCCGATCATTTGCATGTTCGTACCGGTCTGCACTTTCAGCTGCTCTTGCCGTAAATAAGAAGCGAGCCCGATTATAGCCCGGTTCATTTGATCCTGCACAGCCCGATTGGACAACCCGGTTATCTGAGGATAATAGATGGTCGTGCCCGGAGCTGTTGTGGTGCCCGTTTGAATACCTACCGGAAATTGAAAAGCCAACGTAATCCGCACCTTTCGGTTATGCTGCTGGGTTGATGCTGCTTCCATTAGCCTATTCAACCAAGAGGAAACGGTTCATGTTATAATTGGATCAGTTATCCAGTTGAGGGCTGAAGGAGGCTGCCGATGACAATTTCGAAACCGGCATTTTATCTAGGCTTGGGCGCGGGAATAGTTTCAATTGCGCTGTGGGTTATTTTCAATTTTTATAATCCGTATTCAAATTCCAGCGGTGACACGGTAACGCGAACCTTTATCATGCTTGTGCTGCCGGCAGTTGCGGCCATTACCGCTGTCCTGCTGTCCATTCGGATCCTGATGATGATTGCTTTTCTTTGGTCACTGCCGATCAGCTTGTATCTCAGCTTAGCTTCCATTTCTATATTTTCCATTCTCGCTGTTGCCTGTGCGCTCTACCTCGTCAGCTACTTGTTAATGAAAGCCAAGGCTTATCAACAGACGCCATCCAAATAAGGCCAGCTTCCAAGCGTGCACCCCGCGTGCACGCTTAGAAGCTGGCCTTTCTTCACCGCTACATAACCGCTTGACTCGCCAAATCGCTGCGGATCAGGTCTGCTGTCAGCTGTCCGCTGAGGGTAACCATCGGAATGCCTCCGCCGGGATGAACGGTGCCCCCTACGAAATACAGGCCGTCAACGGCTGCGCTCCGGCTGGCGATTTTGAAGCCGCCGTTAAGCTTGCGGTCCGACACGACCCCATAGATCGAGCCGCCGTTTGCGCCATACAGCGCCTGCAGATCATCCGGGACAAAATCATATTCGAACTCAATTGCCCTGCGCAGTCCGCCAGCCCCCATACGCTCCAGCTTATCCAGAACGACCTCGCGATAATAATCGCGCCGGTATATCCAGCTCTCTCCATCCTGAAGAGGAGGGACATGTGTAAGCACGAACCAATTTTCTTTGCCCTCCGGCGCTTGTCCCGGGTCTGTTTTGGATGAAATGCCAACATAGACCGTTGGATCTTCAGCTGGCAGACGTTCAACGAAGATGCGGTGGAATTCCCGCTCCGGATCCTGCGACATGAAGAAATTATGATGCTTCATATTCGGGAAGGATTGTTTGACGCCAAGCAGCAGCGCATGCCCGGAGACGCCCGGTGCATACTTGGCAAGCTTCTTCAGGGCTGCAGCGGCAGGGGCATAGTCACCCAGCAAGGAGGAATAAGCGGGAATGACTTCTTTGTTGCAGACCACGATTTCGGCAGGTATAAGCTCTCCGCAGCTTAGGCGGACACCTGCAGCTTGACCTTTGTCGACGACGATTGAAGCCGCTTCCGCATTCGTACGAACCTCAACCTCCAGCTCCTCCAGAAGCCTCAGCATACCGCGCGCAATATTGTACATACCGCCATCGACATAATAGATACCAAGCCCCAGCTGAACATAAACAAGCTGCGTTAATATTGCCGGAGCTGCATAAGGCGATGAACCGGCATACATCACAAGAAAATTCAGCAGCTGGCGCAGATGAGAATCTTCAAAATAACTTGCAGTCTTCTGTGCGACCGTCTTGAGAGGATCCATGGCAAGCAAATCCTTTAACGAGTGATGACGTCGCATATCCGCAGGGCCGCTCAAGCTGTTGCTGTAGAAGCTTTTCATGCTGAGGTCATACAGCTTGCGGGCATGCTGCAGGTAAGGCAGCAGCCGTTCTTGATCATGCGCGGAGACAGCTCCGAACTTGGCTAACAGCCGAGGCAGATCGCCGTCCAGATCCATCTGTACGCCATCCTCGAAGAAAGTACGCCACTGAGGCTCAACTCTTGTTAATGTCATGTAATCCGATAGATTGCGGCCGGCAGAGGCAAACAGCTGCTCCAGCACCCATGGCATTGTCAGGATGGATGGTCCGGTATCGAAAATGTAGCCTTTGGCTGAACGTATATTTAATTTACCGCCCGCACGTTCATTCTTCTCCAGAACGGTAACCTCGTGCCCGTCGGCTCTTAGCCGGATTGCGGCAGATAACCCGCCGAGTCCGCCCCCGACGATGAGGATTTTTTTGCTGGACATCGTTCTCCTCCTGAAAGTCATAGTCTTCTTTATTTACGGTTTGCTGCAAAAAAGCAGTTTTCATGTGACAACTGGATGCTGCTAGAAGGAACTATCCGGTCTTACTGCCATTTATACCCAGTTTGTACGCATTAGCGGCAGGAAATACCGTCATCCGAAGCTTTCCCAAAAAATATCTTCCCTATCGGCAGGATGCTAGAGGCAGCCGGCAATGGATTAGATTACATCTCCTTCAGCTGATCGCTGACCAATCCGCTAACCGCAGATGGATGTCGAACGGGGGTGAAATATGCTATGCTAAAGACTTGAAGGAGCAGCCGGTTGAGCTTTGACTGACTGCTCTTAACCGTTATTTTTGAACATAAAGGGGAAGCTGCACAATGGATTTCATCGTCAATTACTTGTCATTCTTCGTCATACAAGCGGAGGGCCCCGATAATGCCGCAAAGATGTTTAAACATTATCAGACCCTTGACCGGGAGGAATATGCGGAGAGTGAGCTCAAAGCCTTCCTGGACGGGGAGTTTCAGCGCATTGCCAAGCGAAAGGCTGAGCGTCATGCAAGCACGGAGAATGCGCCTACCAAAATCGGCCGTTTCATCGCTGAGCCCGGCTACGAGCTGGACAGCAATCCAAATTATAACTTGTTCCAACGTCTGCGTACTTCGGATTCGAAGGAGCAGTATCATGGCTTCGCAGATGAGCTTGTCCGGCTCTATATGGATGCGGCTGCCGTTCGCGGCGGAGCGCTGATTCTCGTCAGTGCAACTCCCAATAAGGTTACCGATGAACCGCTGCTGTTCGTGCTCAAATGTGATTTTGAACCGAAAATTGCTAGAATTGCCGATGAACGGCAGCTGATTTCGCATGTCGAGATGGCGATAAGCGCGCGGAATATGAAATCGATTCAATATCCGCTTATGCCGGAGGAAGGGATGATCGAACCATGGGAGCTGAAGATTCATCAGGCTTCGCATGCGAGATATTTCGAAGATTTCCTGCGCTTTGTCAGTTATGAGAAAGCGATGCCGGAGCTGATGAGCGAGCAGATGCTGACAATGGTCCATGAATACATGGAAGAGAAATGGCAGGGTCAAGGCGGTGAGGAACGTCAGCAGGAGGAGCAACAATACGAGGTATGGGCTGCAAGCGAGAAGCGGGGGCTTCAAGAGCAGTGGACACATGAACAGGTGGTAACCGCGGCGGAGAAGCTGGTTGAGCAGCAGCCCAACCTTAGCGTGTCGTTCAAGCTGGATTCTGTTTCTATTAAAGGTCCGCTCACGGATTTCGGGCAGGCGATTCATTTTGCTACCTATAACGGCCGATATATTGCCCTTATTGAAGGAGATGCGTTCCAATTTGACCGGAGCATGTCCCCTGTTGAGCTGCTGCAGCCGCCAGATCTGCTCGAAGTGCTTGAGCTAGTCGGCCGGAAGCAGATTCCGGATAATGCGCCTGAGTCCGCAGCGCCGGCCGCTGCCGGTAAACCTCCTCTTGATGAAATTCCCTATTAATTGCAATTCTCTTATAGGATCATTGGTATCTTCCACTCCGCATATTGCGGAACCCGATGTGTTCGTGATCTGGTATACTAGTAGAAAATTAGGCTGATTTTGGCGAGGGAGGTTCTTTGTTATGGAACAATTATTTTTCGTTCAACTCGGGATGGGTGCAGATTTGCATGGTCAAAGCATTACGAAGGCAGCGATCCGGGCGGTGCAGAATGCCATTCATCACAACTCCATGCCGGGACTTCGTTCTGTGCTGCCTGAGGGAAGCCTTCATAACATGAAGGTAAACGTGAAGCTGGCGGTGCCTTGTGAACGCGAGACGTTAGATGAAGCGGCGGTTAAGGCGGTCCTCCCCTATGGTCAAGTGACGATCGAGGTTATCGATGGCGGCATGGTTACGACAAGCGGTGTGATTCTTCCGGATAAACAGGATAAGAATGATCTTATTTATGTCGTAAATGCTTCAATTGAGGTAGGCTTCTGACGTCGGAACCCAGAACATTCGGAGGACTGACCCTTCAGATTGCTCGTCCGCGCATGATTGCGCGCGCAGCGGCTTACCTGTTTCTTAAGAACTGCTCTTTAACCAGCCGGCCGGAGTCTCCGGGCTGACTGGTTTTATTTTTTTTGCTTAGTGACGGTTGCTTTTGCAGCGGTGATTGCCTCTCTAGTGACGGTTGCTTTTGGAAGAAAGGGTGATGTAAAGTGGTGACAACATCCTGAGGATTGCAAAGGGGTTTACCGATACCGATGTCTATACGCGCCAAACTGCTCATTTCTTATACTACGCTGCTGGTCGTCACCTTGTTCTTGTTTATCGGAGCAGCTGTTCTGATCACATTAGCAGCTGCCGGTGAAGTGACAAGTCTCAGTAAGATGTACAAAATTCATTATACGAACTATCCCCTCACAGCTGACGAGGAAAGCGTCTGGAGCTCAAGTATTTGGCTAAGCAGAACCCGGCTGCTGCTGGATACGGACAAGCTGCTTCCGTTCGAATATAAGCTGCGCCATGACCGCCTATACGGAAGGGAAGCTATGGACGGCTAAGCAGGTTGCTGTGGAATTATTAAGAAGAATTGAACCGGTTCATCTCAAGGGTGATTTGCTGCGCCTTTATGATAAATGAGTTCAAATGCATACTGGTGTGAATGTATATCTGTTCATATTCTGTTCATATAACCGTCGTATATTCACTCTAGAGCTGCAGGAAAACCATTACGTATATGACTAGAATCGGAGATGAATCGGGCGATGACCAAACTACTCGTCGTTGACGACGATCCGTATATCCGTGAGCTTGTTAAGCTTTTCCTCACCAGGGAGGGTTTTGAGGTTATTGAAGCTTCGGATGGATTAGAAGCGCTGCGTCTGCTCGAGACGGAGCAGGTTAATATGGCCATTCTTGACGTGATGATGCCGAACATGGATGGCTGGGCACTATGCAAGGAATTGAGGGAGACGACTGAGCTTCCCGTCCTCATGCTGACTGCCAAAGGGGAAACCAACCAGAAACTGAAAGGCTTTGAGCTTGGAGCTGATGATTATCTTGTGAAGCCATTTGAGCCGCTGGAGCTTATTGCACGGGTTAAAGCTTTGCTTAAGCGATATCGGATTGCGATCTCACAGTCCGTACAGGTTGGGGAAGTCGTGTTAAATCGCATCACCTATGAGGTTACTTCTTGCGGACGCGCCGTCTCGCTTCCGCTTAAGGAATTTGAGCTCTTGTTCAAGCTGGCTAGCTACCCGGGGCAGACCTTCTCCAGGGAGCTGCTGATTGAACAGCTGTGGGGCTTTGATTATGAAGGAGATGAGAGAACGGTAGACGTCCACATTAAACGGCTTCGGGAACGGTTCCCCGAGGAACAGAACCGGTTCCGAATACAGACTATCCGGGGTCTCGGTTATCGGCTGGAGGTATAGGGATGTGGGCAAAGATCGGTATCCTTAAAGTTATCGGCGGCATGATATTCATTAACGTTATCATTTTATTATGCTGGAGCCTTTCTTTTACAATCGTTTCTTATGTGAAAGAGAAGCGGAATGAGTCGGGCGTGACAGCTGAGATGGTTCATGACGGTAAGCTTCTCGCGGATATGCTTGCACGGCGCGATACTTCATGGACGGAGGGCTTAAACCGGATAGCCGAGCATAATCAATATTCGTTTGTAGTCATCGACGGGAAAGGCGCCGAACATCATTATGGAAGCAGCGGAGGGAATTCTCTTCATCTGCCGAAGACCAGCGTGCAGTCCGTTCTTTCGGGCGGTGAATACGAAGAAATCAAGCGAAGCAATATCTTTAAATCTGGTGCTGCGGTGGTGGGCGTGCCTCTTGAGCTTGACGGCAGGCAGGCTGCGTTATTCATTCAGAGCCCTACCCCAAGTTTATACCGGAACTATGGAATCCAGCTTCTCACGGTGTTTGGCGGATTCGTCATTATGTTCATCGGCATGCTCTCGCTTCGGCCTTGGAGACGTGAAATGGGGGTTCTCTACAGCATCATTGACGCGATCCGCAGGATGTCCAAGGGCGACTATACCGTTGCTATTCCAAAAAATCAGAAGATTCGCGGCCAATATGGCGAGCTGGTGGAGAGTATCAATGACATGGCCTCCGAGCTCAGTCAAGTCGAGCAGATGCGTCAGACATTCATATCCAACGTCTCGCATGAGATTCAATCGCCGCTAACGTCAATTCGCGGGTTTGCCCGTGCGCTTCAGCAAGGTGATCTTGAGAAGGATCAGCGCCTTCATTACTACAACATCATTGAAACAGAAAGCCTCAGGCTGTCCAAGCTAAGCGATAACCTGCTGAAGCTGACATCGCTCGAGTCGGATCAGCATCCATTTGAGCCAAAGCCTTACCGGCTGGATAAACAGATTCGACGTATGATTCTTGCCTGTGAACCGCAATGGGTAGAGAAAGATATCATGATGGATGTTGATATGGATGAAGTCACCCTTACGGCTGATGAAGATTTGATGTCGCAGGTTTGGACGAATATACTGGCCAACAGTATTAAATTTACGCCCGGCGGCGGTATCGTATCCGTCGAAGCAAAGGCTGTCCAGGACGGTGTGAAGGTCGTTATTTCGGATAATGGCACAGGCATCTCTGAGGAGGATCTGCCGCATATCTTCGAGAGATTCTACATGGCCGACAAAGCACGCAATCGCACGATTGGCGGAAGCGGGCTCGGCTTGTCCATCGTCAAACGGATTATGGATATGCATCACAGTGAAATTCAGGTCAGCAGTAAGCGTGATATCGGAACGACGTTCACTCTTATGCTTCGTAATTATAAGGATGAACAAACGGGAGAATCTAAGTGAGGCATGCATGGAGGTTGGCTGTAAATGATTGCTGCCCGGCCAGCGGTAGACAAGTCGATCCGAATTCGGAATTTAGCTGCTGCCGTCTTCATTTGCATGGCAGACGTTCCAGATTTTAATCCTGCCCAGATATTATTCGTGCACATGAGGGAGCTATGACCGGTACATGCTAGTGGTGTCTGTCATTCTAAGCGCGAGAGGTTGGGATTTCCCTTCATGGCTAAATTATTGCATATCACTGCACATCCGAATGATCATGAGGCATCGTATAGTATGGCGGTCGGTAAAGCATTCATTGATGCTTATCGTGAGGCCAATCCGCAGGATGAGATTATTCATCTGGATTTGTACAATTCCGTCATTCCCCACATCGACGCTGATGTATTCAGCGGTTGGGGAAAGCTGCGCTCAGGCAGTGACGCCAGCCAGCTAAACGATACGGAGAAAGCTAAAGTAAGTCGGCTGAATGAGCTGGTTGAACAGTTTATTGCCGCGGACCGGTATGTTTTCGTAACGCCGATGTGGAACTTCTCGTATCCGCCTGTTATGAAAGCTTATATCGATTCAGTCTGCATTGCGGGCAAAACCTTCAAATATACGGAAAAAGGCCCGGTCGGTTTACTGTCTGATAAATCAGCAATCCATATTCAAGCAAGAGGCGGGTTTTACTCCGAAGGCCCTGCAGTGGACATGGAGATGGGTCACCGTCATTTGTCGACTATTATGCAATTCTTCGGCATCAACGACTTCAAAGGGATCTTCGTAGAGGGGATGGCGGCCGCTTCGGATCAGGCATCAGCGATTAAAGAGAAGGCTATCGCACAGGCGCGCGAAGAAGCGAAGACCTTCGGTAAAACGAAGGTTGGCGGTGCGGCAAACTAAGCATTCATTATCCAAGCAACAAAATAGAATCCCCTCGCTGCCTGTTTATGACTGGCATCGAGGGGATTTCTGCATACATAGGTAGGGAACATTCACTGCAGCTGCAAATAAAAAACAGAGCCGCATCAGCTGCGCTCCGTGATTGATTGTGAATGAAAGACCAGTTGATTTTGCTAACTGTGTCTGTTATTATAAGATTTGGACTTTAAGTTGAGATTCAACAAAAATACGTAATTATCCAAAATAATTATAGCACAGGATGATGAGCGGAGTCAAGTTACTTTTTCGCCCGATTTTTTGCAGCGTATTATACAGAGATTTATTTGTGAGGGGATGGGTTAAATTGAGTCCAACCAACCAAGAACAGCAGTTTGAGCAGCAGCGTGTGGATCAGGTCGTCGATCATATCCATACGCGGATCGAATCACTTGAGGAGCAAACATCAGGTTCAAAATCTGAAATGGTCGATATACGTAAAAATTTCTGGGATGACGTCACGGTCAATTTTGAGGATTCTGCGGAATCAGCAGAGACGTATGCCAGCTTGAAGCAGCAGGCGGAGGTCCTCTCTGAACGGGAGCGTACTTACAGGCAGGCCGAGGTACAGCTTCGCACGTTGAAGAAGCTGCAGCATTCCCCGTACTTTGGGCGGATTGATTTTACGGAAGAAGGGCAGTCCGATACCGATCTCGTTTATCTGGGTATAGCCTCTCTCCGGGATAAGAATGATGAAGACTATTTGATTTACGACTGGCGTGCGCCGATATCAAGCCTCTACTACGATTATCCTCCAGGTCCGGCTCAAGTGGAGACACCTTCTGGAACCATTCAAGGTGAACTGCAGGTAAAGCGGCAGTTCGTTATCCGGGATGGCCAGATCGTAAGCATGTTCGATACCGGTGTGACGATTGGCGATGAACTGCTGCAGGAGGTGCTTGGCAAGCATTCCGATGCCCAAATGCGAAGCATTGTCGCGACTATCCAGCGGGAGCAAAATCGAATTATCCGTAATGTTCGCAGCCGTCTGCTTATTGTGCAGGGAGCAGCAGGCAGCGGTAAGACATCTGCAGCCCTTCAGCGTGTCGCTTATTTGCTCTATCGGTTCCGGGGGACGCTTAGCGCGGATCAGATCGTATTGTTCTCACCGAATCCGATGTTTAACAGCTATGTGTCAACCGTGCTTCCTGAGCTTGGCGAGGAGAATATGCAGCAGACCACCTTTCAAGAGTATCTGTCTTACCGGATTGGCCGTTCCTATACGCTGGAAGGTCCCTATGAACAGCTGGAATATTCCTTAACCGCAATGGATCATCCGGAATATGAGGCACGTATGGCAGGTATCCGCTACAAAGCTTCGTCCGATTATGTTACATTGATTGAACGTTATCTAACCTATTTGGGCGGGCAAGGGCTGATATTTCGCGATATTATGTTCCGCGGAGAGCCGGTTGCTGCAGCGGCGGCGATAAGGGATTATTTCTACGCGCTGGATCGCTCGAATTCCATTGCTAACCGGCTGCGCTTAGTCGCGGAGTGGCTTCTTGAGCTGCTGCGAAAACGGGAAGCTTCCATCCGCCGTGATGCTTGGGTGGACGAAGAGGTGGAACTGCTCGATAAAGAGACTTACTTAAAGGCTTATCAAAGCCTGAAAAATAAAAAAGGTTATTCGTCCTCTTCCTTCGATGACTTCGATCGTGAACGCGAGCTGCTGGGCAATTATGTCGTGCGTGAGCATTTCAAGCCGCTTCGTTCGCAGGTGCGGAAGCTTGGATTTATTAATATCCGCGCTTGTTTCCGCCATTTATTCACTGACCCGCAGTTCGTTAGGAATTTGGCGGCTGACTGTCCTAACGGGGCTGGACTGCCATCGGGCTGGGAGGTTATTGCTGAGCAGACCATGGAGCGGCTGAACCGCCGTGTGATGGCATATGAGGATGCGACACCATTCTTGTATCTGGTGGAACGCATCCGCGGCTTCCAAATGAACACCTCGGTGAGGCATTTATTAATTGATGAGGCGCAGGACTACACGGCTTTTCAATTTGCCTTCTTAATGCGTCTCTTCCCGCGGAGCAGAGTGACAGCGCTCGGTGATTTGAACCAGTCGATTCACGCTCATACAGCTGCTCAAGGCAGCGGGTTTGACGCGTTGACGGAGCGGTTCGGTACCGAGGAGACCGAGATGATCATTCTGACGCGGAGCTACCGCTCGACGAGGCCTATTGTGGAATTCACAAGCCGATTCATCGAAGGCGGCGATTTGATCGAGCCGTTCAACCGCGATGGGGCGAAGCCGGTGCTAACGGCCGTTACGGATAAAGAGGAGCTCCACCGCTCCATCCTGCATAAAATCAAGCTTCTGCGATCAGAGGGATGCCATACGATTGCGGTCATTTGTAAGACAGCGGAAGAGAGTGTGCAGGCTCATGAAGCTCTGTCACCTCACGAAGAGCTTCGCTTGATTCAGACTGAAACCACCACTTTCGAGCCTGGCAATGTTGTTATTCCATCTTATCTGGCCAAGGGAGTCGAGTTTGACGCTGTCATCGTCTATGACGCTTCTGCGGACAGCTACGGGCGAGAGAACGAGCGCCGTTTGTTCTATACCGTATGTACGAGGGCCATGCATGAGCTTCATCTCTACGCGGTTGGAGCAGGATGGAGTCCGTTCATCACGGGAGATGCGAAGCGTTTAGCCCTTGTTGAGGCTTGATTTTTCTTATAATTGCACATAGAAAGAGGTTTTATTGTTGGAATTAATCAAAGTAACAACTGAAGAGCTTCTTAAAGAAGCATTAGCGATCCGGTTCGAGGTTTTTGTTCGCGAGCAGCAGGTTCCTGAAGAGCTGGAGTACGATGATTTCGATGTGTCTCCTGCAGCGTGTAACCATTTTGTCGTTCAGGAGCAGGGGCGGATTATTGCAGCCGGCAGATGGCGCGAGTATGAGCCGGGCGTTGTTAAATTTCAGCGCATCGTCGTTGCAAAATCCTACAGGGGACGCGGAATCGGGAAGGTGCTGCTGCTTGGCATGGAGCAGGACGCCAAGCAATCCGGTTACCCCGTTGGCGTATTGGAGGCACAGTGCACAGCGGAGGCCTTCTATCATAAGCTCGGTTATGTAACCGAATCGGCAGAGCCGTTCCTCGATGCCAATATTCTGCATGTGAAAATGCGCAAGCAGCTGTAGCTGCTGGCTTAGCCGCTGTATAGCATTCAACGCAGACCCAAAACAGACATCCACAAGGGACGTCTGTTTTGGGTCTGTCTGTTTAGGATGCAGATTTGGTTTGAATAGGCCGTCATTTCATTTCTTTCAGCAGCGCCGCCAGCTCCGAGGTATATCGGGTCAGCTGCACGCTGATCTCCGACCGCATCACATCACGGGTCATGCCGAAACGTTCTTCATATCCCCGGCAATAATAACGGTGATAGACGACCAAATCCGACTGCTCCTCGGTTAGGATTTTGATGTTGCGTTTCTTAAGCTCGCCCCGCAGGGTATACAAGTCCTTCATGATCCGCTCCAGAATCTTCTGGCCAGCCAAGACGTACATGCGTCTTAGAATATTAGTGGAGTGCTCCACGTCGGCGATGCTCTTCTGAACCATCTTCTCCATGTGGGGCAGCAGGATATAGTCGCGGATCATGGTGCGTTCCTCGGCCGTAATGATTTTGGCAGCGGCCGCAGGATGGCGCTGCTGTTCATACTGCTCCACATGCTCCGTCAATAACATTTTGGATTTCCAGCGTTCGTTACCGTCTAGTTTGCTCATCTAAAGTGTCCTCCAATTTGTTCGGCTCGTTCCCTTGCTACGCCGGCGTCGAGCAGAGAAGAGGCGCGCATAATCGCATGGCTTCCGTATCGCTCCTTGATTCCGTCAATGACATACTCTTTGCGATAGGCGCGGGATCGATCATCAAAAAGCGTGAGCTGGATCACGCTGTCGTCTGTCAGAGCGGATAAGGAGACGCTTAGGTTGCTGATCGGCAATCCGCTCCAATGCTCGAGGAATAGTTTATGTGCCGCCGCTGCCACTTCGAGCGTCAGGGAAGTCGGCTGCGGCAGCGTAGTCTGCCGGCTGAACCAAGACGAATGCTGGCCGTCGGTCTCGGCAGCGGCAACCGAAACCACGGAGCCCATATAATGATGGCGCCTTGTGCGCTGGCATACCTCGACGACCAGCTCGAGCAGGACGACCTCAATGTCTTTGAGGCAGCGGTACAGATTCCAGCGCAGCGCCTTGCCGTGGCTGACGGATTTCAGCTGATGCCGGATCCCGGAGACGACGGGGCTCGGATCGATGCCGCGCGCCGTCTGCCAATAATACCCGGCCTGAATATCACTCTGCTTGCCCATTTCCCGCCGCATCCTTCGCTTAAACTCGCTGAAATCCAGCCGCGCAATATCGCCGATGAAGGATAGACCCATCCGGGTAAAATGCCGGGTCATGGCGGAGGCTACCATGAACATGTGATGGACCGGAAGCTTCCACAGGGTGGACTCCAGCGTGTCGGAGGAGAGCTCGTAGATGCCTTCGGGCATCTTCTTGGCATAATTATCGGTCGCCATTTTGGCAAGGATCTTCGTGGGGCCGATGCCCACCCTTGACCACACCCCTGTTGAAAGCAGGACTTGATTCTGAATGTCCTGGGCCATGGCATAAGGGGAGCCGTAGCGGGCAACCGAACCGGTCACATCCAGAAACTGCTCATCAATACTGTAAGGCTCCACGAGATCCGTATAGGACTCGAAGATTTGGGTGATGAATAACGAGACCCCAATGTAGGTCTGCATTCTAGGCCGAATGACAACGAGATCCGGGCACCGGGCCAGCGCTTCTCCCACGCGCGATGCTGTCGTCACGCCGCGGGACTTGGCAATCGGACACGCCGCGAGCACGATGCCGTTCATCCTCGCAGGATCGCCCACGGCAACCGGTATATCGCGATATTCGGGATGGGCCGCCTTCTCCACGGATGCGTAAAAGGACTGTCCGTCGATTAGAAAAATTTGTCTCGACATAGGATAACCCTCCATCAGCAGTACTTGTAAGAAGTGAAGTGCGCGTTCACTCAGGCATAATTCCGGACCGGCTGGATAGCTAATATGCCGCTTCGCAGAAACAAACGAGGAGCATGGGAGCTCAAGCATTTGGCCTTCACATGCCGTTCAGTAGCGGCGTAGACATAGATGAGGCGCTGGGTAATCTGATCCTGCCCATCCTGATAAATAATCTCGATCGTCTTGCCAATGTATTTGTTCGCGTCTGCGATCATCGAATCCGCCTCCGGTTAGTGAGCTGATTGCCCTGCGTGCCCGTTATGTTCCCTAGGAAGCCGAAGCCCGAGCACGATATAGCAAAGAACATCTGTTCGTGTTTATTATACTACGAACGTACGTTTGCTATGCAAGTACAATTAGTGGAATTTATGGGAGGGGGGAGCCCCCAGTGTCATATTCCCTAAATAATAAGAATTGTTTCAAAAATGCATGCTACGATGCTATCGATGCCAGGTCCTGATCCGGAACGTGATAGCTGGTTAGTGAAGCCATTGCTAGAATGAAAGCTGAACGTACTGGTGTTAAGGATCGCTAATATAGCGGGCTTTTTTGTTTGCCATGAAACTTATGAAGGAAGTTGTATGAGATCAGGCACCTGACTGCTTCCCAAAAAAAGTGACTGTTGACTGATATCGAATATGTTAGTAATATGTAATAAAACATCACATAATATAAAGGGGTCGATGACAAAAAGAGACTTCCAACGTGTTTGATCAGCTGAAAGATTCGAAGTTGGTACTGCAGAAAGCAGTCACCTTTTCGAAAAAAGAAATCGATTACCGAAATCGTTTCTACAATTGTTTACTAGGATAGGCAGCTTCAAATTGTTGATTTGATCCTGAAGACATTAAGGGACCATTTTGTGATTTTCGTTTTTACGATGCAATATATAATTGAAAAAAGCCATTTTATGGAATAGTCTTTCCTGCGCTATTGGTGATCGAGAGTTTAGACTTTACTACTATTTACACTATGGCAAATTAATAGGGTATTCATTACTGTTTGAAATGGTTATGCAATATTAATGTGAAATTAAATAACATCGAAATGGGTGAGCATCGTATTCCAAGAAGTTCTTGTTTATACAATGGCAGAATGACTATCCAAGAGGAGATGATTTGAATGATTAAAAATTTGCGAATTTCCATCTTATTATTGCTGATGATTGTTGCGATTGTTCCGACCACTATTGCTGCCGAAGGAGGATCTCCGGCCAAAAAAACCTTTGTCATCGAAGAGGCCACGATTGCAGACATTCAGAAAGCATTAGCTTCGGGACAACTTACATCGGAAGCTCTTGTAAAATTTTATCTGCAAAGAATCGATGCAATCGATAAAGCAGGTCCTCATTTAAATTCGATCATAACGGTAAACCCGCATGCGCTGGAAACGGCTATTGAATTAGATAAGGAACGGAAAACAAAGGGGTCCAGAGGGCCGATGCACGGGATTCCCGTCATATTGAAAGACAATTATGATACGGCGGATATGCCGACTACAGGCGGATCCGCATCTCTCAAAGGCACTGTCCCTGTTAAGGATGCGTTCATGGTGAAAAAACTCCGTGACGCCGGGGCGATTATTCTGGCCAAAGGGAACTTGGATGAATGGGCGCATGGCGGAGCGCCGGGCGGGGGCTATAGTTCGGTAGGCGGGCAAACATTAAACCCATATAAATTGAACCGTGGTCCTTCCGGCTCCAGCTCCGGTCCCGGTGCGGCCGTTGCGGCAAATTTGGCTGCGGTCGGCATGGGCACGGATACACTCGGTTCCATTCGCGGTCCGGTAGCAAGCAACGCACTCGTGGGCATAAAGCCGACTTTGGGGCTTACCAGCCGTTCCGGAATTATTCCTTTTTCCTTGACCTTTGACGTCGGCGGACCCATAGCCCGTTCCGTCGCGGATGCGGCTATCCTCCTCGGTGTTGTTGCAGGTGCCGACTCGGACGATCCCGCGACTTACCAAAGTATAGGGAAGTCGTATAAAGACTACACGCCATTCTTGAAAAAGAACGGGCTGAAGGGCGCGCGAGTCGGAGTTTTACGCAATTATTTCGGGGCTAATGCGGAAGTAGACCAATCCGTAAACGTCGCCATCAAAGATATGCGAAAACAAGGGGCCGTAATTGTGGATTCCTTGAAAATCCCGCAGGATCTGATTGACGTTTCCGGTAAAATCTACAGCACCATTTCGGATTTGGAATTTAAATGGCAGCTTGAAGATTATTTTAAAACTAGGGGCAATGCATTTCCGTTTAAAACATTATCCGACATCATAGTGGATGCAGAAAAAAATAATCTGCCGCTTAATGATAACGTGCTTGGACGTCTAAAGACAGCAGATGCCAGAGAGGGACTTCAGGATCCTTATTACCAGGCCACATTGAAATATGGTCCGGAATCGTTTCGGAGAGTCATCGATCAAATATTGAAAGATAATGATCTGGATGCCGTTGTATTTCCGACAAGCGGTTGTACCGCTCAGCCCCTTGAAGGAGTAAATGACGCTAGCTATAAATGCGGGCAAGCGCCCGGCAGCAGTAATTTAGCCAGTTTATCCGGGTATCCATCCATTTCGGTACCGACGGGGTTTGCGTCGGACGGGCTTCCCATTAGTGTTTCATTTTTGTCAGGAGCATTCAGCGAGCCGACCCTTATTTCGTTAGCGTATTCCTATGAACAAGCAACCCTTCACCGGAAGCCTCCGCAATTTTTAAAATAAATAGAGGAATGGTCTGATCGTTCCCTTCCAACCGGTGCCTAAGCTCGGATGCCGCAAAGGTATTTACCGGGCTTAGGCTCGGCTCATTTACCAGTGGCCGTGCTGAAAATAACGAACACCAGAAACCTCGCCATTAAACAATGGCGGGGTTTTACCACCAAGTGTTGTAGATAGGCCAATATGTGACCACTGATACTCAAAAACCTGAGAAGTAATCTTCAGAATATTGGAAGTTGCCATGGCAATTGCTTATAATGGAGCTAGTCTGGGGAGAATACAGCAATTTTATGGGAGGCAATGGGGTTGAAAACGAAAGCGTGGTATGTCAAAGCGCCTTTTGACTTTGAGCTTCGCGAAGGCGAGCTGGAGGAGATTGGCGACGACGAGGTATTGATTCGCGTGAAAGCATGCGGCATTTGCGGCACGGACATGACGACCGCCAAGACGGGCGCGGCTGACTGGGAGCCGATCGGCCATGAAATTTCAGGCATTATCGTGCGGAAGGGAGCGCGCGTCCAGCATGTCGAGGAAGGCAGTTCGGTTACGCTGGAGACGAGTACGTTTTGCCGGACCTGCGAGTGGTGCCGGGACGGCCGGTACGATCTATGCAACCGGGGCCCGAGCTTCTGGGGGCGCAGCTTCTCCATGGGGTTCGCCGAATACATCGTCGCCCCTAAGGAGGTTGTCGTTCCGTTCGAAGGTCTTTCCTTCGCGGTAGCTTCGCTCGTGGAGCCGCTCGGCGTTGCGGTCGATCTGACCGAGACGGTCGACATCCGCATGGGCGATGACGTGCTGGTGGTGGGCCTCGGGCCGATCGGCCTCATGGCGCTCAGGCTGGCGAAGCTGCGGGGTGCACGCAAAATCTACGCGGCAGCCCGTTCCCACTCCGTCAAACGCATCGAGACGGCGCTTGCCTTCGGGGCGGACGAAATCATCTACACGGACAAGACGCCCCTCGAAACCTATGCCTTCGACCGCGGCGGGGTGGACCGGGTGCTCGTCACGGCTCCGCCGTCGACGATCCCGTCGGCTTTCAAGGCGGCGCGGACGGGCGGCGTGATTGGCTTTATCGGTATCGAATTCGGTGCCGGCGCGAATATCACGTTCGATGCGAACGAGTTTCATTTCAAGAAACTGCAGCTGCGGGCTTCGCATGCCACCCCCGCGCTATTCTTCCCGAAATGCATCGATCTGCTCAAATCAGGAGTAGTAGATGGCGATGCGCTGGTCACGCATACGTTCGGGCTCGAACGGTTCGCGGATTCGATGAAGGAGCTGCGCGATGATCGCGGCTCTGCGATCAAGATGGTCATGGTCAACGATTAAACGAATCGTGAATCAGCAGTTAATCAGCGTCAAACAGCCCGTCCGCATTGCGGACGGGCTGTTCACTGCTTCCGATAGCAATGTAGAAAGGTGATTACGCTAAAGCCAGCTAAAATGTTGTCAATATTTATCTCTTTGAACGCTAGCCTTATACTGCTGCAAAGAACGTCCCGGAGTAACATCCCCGGGACGTTCTTGTCATGCGTAAGGAAAGACCGGTTCCGCCGCCTTTCCTTACGGTTTGCGGCTGGCGGTGGGACGAAGATATAAACTTTTAACACCAGTTAAGAAAAAGTTAAGAAATGGTTCATGCGGGGTTTAGGAATGGGCACTACAGTAGTAATAGCTCATTCAAGGACATCCACTACACTAAGAGAGCATGTACTGTTCACGCAAATATGTTTACCGTGGAATGATGGCGGATCTACATGGCATCCTGGATTCACGTCGTTAGGCGCATTAGAATGGAGAGATGGATAGATGATTCAAAAACGCAAAATTTTGATCATATACGCCAAATATGGGGACGGACACTATCAGGTCGCCCGCACCATGCAACAATGTTTAGAAAATACAGGTCAGTTTGACGTTAAAATCATGGATGTTTTTGCCGAATCGCATCCAATGTGGAATGCAATATCGCGATTCGCCTTCCACAAAGGCTCTGTCTATTGCCCGAAATTGTATGGATGGGTCTATGCGTTAACAAACGCTTTGAAACCGAATGGGCGTTTTAACAGATGGCTTCAGTTATTAGGCATGGCCAAAATGAAAGAAATCGCAGCGCGGGAAAAGCCGGACGCAGTCATTCATACCTTCCCTTTCCTGGCGATGTCGCAACTGAAACCGAAGTCAGGCGGCAGTTTCGCATGTTTGACCATCGTGACCGATTATGTCTTGCATAACCGATGGATTCATCCCAATACGGACCGTTATTTCGTTGCCAGCAGTGAATTGAAAGACTGGTTAATGGAAAAGGGGGTAAGTAATCATCGCATCATCGTTAGTGGAATCCCTGTTCGGTCATCATTTCAAAATACCATTCAAACGCAAGCTGTGTTTCAGAAGTACGGGTTGAATTCGAAACTGCCCATCGTGCTTATTATGGCCGGCGCTAATGGCGTTTTTGCTGATGCTGCAACGATTGTAGAGGAAATCATGCAGCATGAAGCAGAGGTCGTTCTCGTATGCGGCAAAAACAAGTCCCTGTATCATGCGATGTCCAAGGCATTCGAACAGACTAAACATGTGCATATTTTAGGTTTTGTCGAGCAAATCGAAGAGCTGATGTCCATTTCGTCCTGCCTGATTTCAAAGGCGGGCGGCATAACGCTGGAGGAGGCAAGAACCTTGCAACTACCGGTTGTCGTCTATCGTCCGCTCCCTGGGCAAGAGAAGGGAAACGCCGAATATTGGCAAGCAAAAGGATTTCTGCAAATTGTCGACGACCGATCACAGTTGAATGCAGCTGTTCAAGCAGCCACGCAATGGAAATTGAAAGCCAAGAATGGAAATGCAGGCGGCTATCATGATCATCAATCAGCGGCTATCATCGTTCAGGAAGTCGTTGCGGTAATAAATAGCCGTATGAAGAAAAAGGCGGATACATCCTTGCAAGGAAGGCAGATCATAGATGAATATTCGTAACCGTTTGAGCCGGAAATTCAATTTTTCGGGCATGACCGCCTACTTTTTCATTTTATTTATCATTGAATTCGTTCGAGGCGCGTTTCTCGTTTCCTACTTGCCTTCCTATGCCTCTGAACAACTGCATTTTTCATTATCCGTGATCGGCTTGGCTGTATCCGTTCATTACCTGATGGATAATGCGGTCAAAGTGTTTGCCGGTTATTTGATCGACCGCTTTTCAACCAGAATCGTTTTGTTTACGGGAATCCTGCTTTCGATCATCAGTATTATGCTCGTTGTTCATGCCCAGTCCGAGTGGGAAATATTAACGGCAACAGCGCTTCTCGGCATTGGCGGATCGCCCGTATGGCTCGTTTGCTTGAGCGGTGTTCAGGAAGAGTGCCGCGCTTCGCAAATGAGCATGCTGTATCTGTTTTGGATGTGCGGACTTGGGCTTGGACCGGTTGTCATGAATTTCTTGATGGATGTCGACGATCAAGTCGTGTTTAATATCTTAATCGGCATGTTATGCGCATGCGGGCTTCTTGCGTTAACTGCGAAGAGCGCCCGCCGATCGGGAATTTCCAAACTGTCATTGGCGGCTCAATTAAAGATGCTGTGGGAAAGAATAGCAAAGACGGGTTTTCTTCTGCCTAGCATGATTTTGCAAACGACTGCGGGAGGGCTGCTTGTCCCGCTTCTTTCTCCGTTTGCGACCCAACATATAGGTCTCAGCCATTCTGAGCTTTCCATCTCTTTGATTGCAGGCGGAGTTTCCGCATTGCTCATTCTGGTTCCTGCCGGAAAGTGGATTGACAGGCTGGGCGGCAAATGGTTTCTGATCGGAGGTTTCGGCATATTCGCATTAACCGTATTCATGCTGACGTTTTCGAACACATTCATAGAGACGGTTTTTCTTTCGATGATATTGGGAGCATCTTATGCTTCCTTGCTCCCGGCATGGAATGCATATTTATCCCGCTATGTGCCCCAAGATTCCGTAGGGGCCGGATGGGGATTAATTTCCACAATCGAAGGAATAGGGGTCGTGGCTGGCCCTGCCTTGGGCGGTTGGATGGCGGAACGGGTCAGTGCATCCTTCCCTTTTTGGATGGCTGCCGTCATTTTTGCCGGCATTGCATGCTATTACCTGTTTTCGAGAACGGAGAACTTAATAGGCTGATCGATTACATTTACTGGCTAATTGGATAATAAATAAATAAAGATCAGGCCGCCACGGCAGCCTGATCTTTATTTATCATCTAAAGTTATTTTAGTTAAATATTGATTCCCATTTGATTTTTATACCGCGTAATCAATAATTGACAATCAACACTCATTATCCCGGGAAGGACATAAAGTTTTTCTCGAAGGAACTTTTCCATTTCCTGATTATTTGCAAACACCGCGTGCATATGCAGCTTACTTGGACCTGTCATATGATACACTGCTGTCATGTATGGGTCGTTAGCAAGTTTTTCTGCTATTTGCTGTAAATATTGCGGTTCAACTTCCACATTCAAAAAGGCGGATACTGCCATTCCTATGTTTTCAGCATTAATTACAACCGTAAACCTTTCAATAATATTGTTATCCATTAAGGCATTCACCCTTGATTGAATGGCAACACGGGAAAGACCAACTTCTTTAGCAAGGTCGGTGTAAGAAATCCTGCCGTTTTCATGAAGCATAGAAATAATTTTCATGTCAATATCATCGATTTGAACATTGGACATATCAAAAGGTAAACTATTGCTCACAGTATGCTCTCCTTAATAATAAAAATGTCTTATAGAAAGAGTATACTTCAATAGAAACGGAATGGGAAAGCAGCACCGGTTTGCCGGTGCAGTCTAAAGCGGGGGCGCAGTTCATTTCAGAACTAAAAAGCAGCTTGGCCATGACCCGCCATGCATATAAAACCCTCATCAGAGGGTCATGTGGGATAAAACCAATCCCCCATAAACGAAAGCGGCAATAATCACAAAAGCAGGATGGATTTTTCCTTTTGTTAATGCCCAGAAGGCGACCATGGAAATACCTAGAGATTGCCAAATGCCAATCGACCCCATCGAAACGTTTGACAATTGCCACGTTAATACGGCCATCATAACGGCGATTACCGGCTGTACAAGAAGGGTCATGCCCTTCACTGCGGGCGATTGCCGGTAATGATTAAGAATCCGTAACATCACAATCAAAGCGATAGCCGACGGGACAACGGTTGCTATAGTCGCTATCAAAAATCCGATCCAACCACCAACTTCATAGCCGACGAAGGCGGCAAGCTTGGTTGCAATCGGCCCTGGCAAAGCATTTCCCACAGCTAATACGTCTGCAAACTGTCCATTTGTCATCCAGCCGTAATGATTTACAATCTCTTCCTGCATAAGGGGAATCGATGCAGGACCGCCGCCGTATCCAAGTACGTTAGCTACTAAAAATCCACAAAAAATATCCCACCAACTCATAAGGAAACCCCGTTCCCTTTATCTACTCTATGTTTGAGGCGTTCCGCGATTTTAAAATGAAATGCTCCGTAGGCTAAAAAGATAGCGACGACGATACCAGGGTGAATATTGATTATGGATAGAAGTAGAAAGGCTATAATACCCAAGGTGATCCCCATTTTTTTACCAAGTCCCTTCCACGCTTTGGCAGCAAATTCATAAGCCATTATGCCAAGCATTACCATAATTACCGGTCGCACCGCGTTGATCATCCCTGCAACAATGGGTGAGTGGTTCAGGGAGTAAAGGAAGCCCAGTAAGGCAACCATTGCAACGCTTGTCGGCACGATATGTGCAAGAACCGCAATCACAGCTCCTATCGTTCCTTTTAAGCGGTAGCCAAGATATGCCGCCATTTTTGTCGCAATCGGACCCGGGAGCGCATTGGCCAGAGCAAGAATTTCTCCGAATTCGTCATCTTCCAGCCATTTATATCTTGTAACTGCTTCATAACGGATCAGTGGAATTACAGATGGGCCGCCGCCGTATCCCAAGATACCCGTTCGGGCCATAGCGATAATAAGATTAGTAACAGACATAGTAGTTCTCATCCTTTTGTTTTAGTTTCATTCGGTCGAACACAAGCAGATAATAGGCGATTAATCCATTGGCTTATGCAGCGCTCCTTTCTTGTTCAGCGATAGGCTGAAGAGAAAGGAGTTTGTTTTGTTCCGAGACCGCTGGATTAATCCATTGCTTTCCTGTCCTCCTTTATATGTGAGATATACTAACAGTTCATTAATTATTGCCGCATTTCATATGAAAACATAGCAGATTCTATATTTTTAATGATTTCAATATGCAACATAATTATATCAATTGCATTCATTTTTTTCAATAAATAATATTTTTAATTACCTTATTTAGATAAACGAACAATTATGCTTTCGTTTTATAAAAAAAGATATTGACTAGGATTGAAGCCCTGTGCTATTTTTGACTCATGTAATATTACCTGACAAAATTCTTAAAAAACGCACAACAAAATCGTGCACATCTATGAATGTGACTTTTAATGTCATGTTACCTTGATGTAGAAAATTGTCTTTCGAAAGAGGTGAATTCAGATTTATTGCGTTAGTGCGGAAAGGTTCTAAAAAAAATGGACGAGGAGTCATCAAGATGAAAACAAATAAGCCTATCGTAATTATTTTGTTGTTTGCTCTTGGATGGGCATTTATGTATGCCGACCGTAACATTTTATCTCCAGTCATGGGGGTCATCGGCAAGGAATGGGGACTTGATAAAGTTCAACTGGGTTTGATGTCGACCGCGTTTTTTATTGCGTATGCTGCCATGCAAATTCCCGCGGGTTATTTGGCGGATCGCTTTGGGAGAGTTAAGGTCTTGGTGGGCGGGTATATCTTATTTGGTATCGGAACACTGTTAAGCGGATTCGCTCCCGGTTTCGCGGTATTTCTCCTTTTCAGAGTTATAACCGGATTTGGAGAAGGAACTTATTACGGGCCTGCGTACGGGATTTCTTCCAGTGTCATCCCCGCCAAATATAGAGGCATCTCCTCCGCAATGATCAATAGCGGTATGGCAGTCGGTATATCTGCTGGCTTTATTGCATCAAGCTACTTTACATTCACATTGAATAAACCTTGGCAGTTCACGTTTTATTTATTTGCAGGATTAACGGTTATAGTAGCCTTGCTGATCGGAATTTTTGTAAAAGATGATCGTAAAAGCGTTGCTTTGGTAAGCGATCAGGATCAACCGAAGTCTGATTTAAAACTTCTTTTCACAAGGAATCACATACTGACGTATATTTTGATCTTTTGTTCCTTATACGGCTTCTTCGGAATGTTGACTTGGCTGCCCTATTATTTGCAAACAGCAAGAGACATACAAGGTTCGCAAACAGGTATTATTTCTTCATTGGTTCCTTGGTCCTCCATTCCCGGGGCGTTATTATTCGCCTACATTTCTGATAAAGTCAAAAATAAAAAACCGCTCGTTTTATTCTTGGTACTTGCCGGTGCTTTCTGTCAATTTTTAATTCCCTATGCGGATAATTTTTCTCTGATGATCGTTGGTTTGGTCGTTTACGGACTTGTCGGAAAATTAGCGCTCGACCCGATTCTTATCTCTTTTGTTGCCGAAAATACGCCACCGCATATGTATTCAAGAGCATACAGCTTCTTTAACTTTGCAGGGATGCTGTCCTCGATTTTTGCTCCGTACATTACAGGTTACTTTGCGCAAGCAACCGGAAAGATTGAAATTGGTTTTTATATAGCGGGTGCGGTTTTATTGATTGGCGGTATTTTGTTTATGTTTACGAAACAGGAATCGGTTCAGCCATCCTTTTCACCCCTCAGTAAAAAAGAGATCTTAGAAAGATAAGATAGGACACTTAGAGTTTCCTGTAAGGAGGAAAAAAATGAACAAATCGATAGTCGGCACAAAAACGATGGTAGTCAGCCCTCACTATCTTGCCTCAATGGCAGGCAGTCAAATATTACAAAAGGGTGGGAATGCGTTTGATGCCGCTGTTGCAGTAAGTGCTTGTTTGGCGGTTGTATATCCACATATGACCAGTTTAGGCGGAGATTCCTTTTGGTTGATGTACAATGCCAAGGATTCAAAAATTCGAGCCTATAATGCCAGCGGACGTTCCGGTTATAAGGTTCATTCCGGAATATATAAGGGTGAGGCCTCTATACCGAACCGCGGTGTAAAAAGTGCCATTACCGTTCCGGGTATGGTGGATGGCTGGAACGCGCTTTTACAAGAATATGGCCGTTTATCTTTTGCGGAAGTATTGGAACCGGCTATTTCGTACGCAGTGAATGGCTTTCCATTTACAAAAGATCAGCACGAGAACACGGAAAAAAATATTGATATACTGTCTAAAATGCCAATTACTTCCGAAATTTATACGCCAAACGGTTCAATTCCCCGTATCGGTGAGAGATTTGTACAAAAAGATTTGGCGCAAAGCTTGCGATACATTGCTCAAGAAGGAAGAGACGGTTTTTATAAAGGAGATATCGCTCAAAAAATCGTTTCCTATTTACAAAGCAATGGCGGATACCTTACATTAGAGGATTTTGCGGATCATACGGGCAACTGGGTTACACCGTTATCAACTGCATATCGGGATTATACCGTTTATCAAGTTCCGCCTAATTCACAAGGCTTCACAGGGTTAATGACATTGAATATGCTGGAAAATTATCAACTGGATCAAATTCCTCACGGTTCCTTCGAATATTATCATTTGCTGATTGAATCATTAAAGCTCAGCTTCCGTGACCGGAATCAAGTATTGACTGACCCTGATTTTAGCAATATTCCAATCGATCGTTTAATAAGCAAAAGCTATGCTGCTGAACTTGCTCAACAAATTGATATGCAGCACGAGCAAGGTGTAGCGTCCGGTTCAATGGGCAGCGATACAGCTTATGCTGCAGTGGTGGATCAGGAAGGAAATGCGGTATCGTTTATTCAAAGCCTGTATTTCGAATTTGGTTCAGCCGTTGTCGCTGGAGATACGGGGATTCTGCTGCAAAACCGCGGGTCATTTTTTTCGCTGGATCCCGGCCATGTCAATTATCTGGAGCCTCATAAAAGAACCTTCCATACCTTAATGCCTGCGCTTGCCTGCAAGGACGGCAAACCAAGTATATTATATGGAACTCAAGGGGGAGAAGGACAGCCCCAAACACAGACGGCCATTATTACGAGAATGATTGACTACGGCATGGATCCGCAGCAAGCCATTAACGAACCAAGGTGGGTATGGGGACGTACTTGGGGAGAAAACACGTCAGATTTAAAAATCGAAAATCGCGTTGACGTGCAAACGATTGAATTATTGAAAAAGGCGGGTCACGAGGTAAAAGTGGTGACTGACTTTGATGGAGTTATGGGGCATGCACAGGCGATTCGGATTGATGAACAAGGCTTTTTAAGCGGAGGCGTCGACCCGAGAGGCGATGGTTTGGCGATTGGCTGGTAACAACAGCTGACCAAGGAAGGAGAACCAAGCGATATGACGGAATATGACCTTATTACGGATTATGAAACTTTTAATTTAGGCGATGTTCTTTTGAAAAGTGGAGCTACTTTACGCAATGCAAAGCTTGCCTATAAAACTCACGGGACTTTGAATCCCAATAAAGATAATGTGATTTTGGTTCCAACCTTCTTTTCCGGTACTCATAAAAATGATGAATATATGATCGGTGCAGGAAAAGCATTGGACCCAGACAAATATTTCATCATTCAGCTGAACCAGCTTGGAAACGGATTATCTTCTTCGCCCAGCAACACCCCGGCTCCATACAATCAAGGACGTTTTCCCCGCATAACTATACTTGACAATGTCGAATGTCAGCATAAGCTGGTGACTGAAAAATTTGGCATTGAACGTGTGGCGCTCGTATGCGGTTATTCAATGGGAGCGCAGCAAACTTTCCAATGGGCTGCCGCTTATCCGGACATGGTCGAGCGTATTGCGCCTTGGTGCGCAACGGCATCCACCACCCCTCACAACTTTGTATTTATTGAGGGGTTTGTAAATGCTTTGCGTGCTGATGCGGCTTGGAACAATGGATTCTACAGCCAGCAGCCAAATACCGGGTTGAGGGCATTGGCGCGTGTTTATGCCGGATGGGGATTATCGCAAGCTTTTTATTACCAAAGGCTTTATCTTGAGCATGGATACTCATCGCTTGAGGATTTCCTGATCGGTTTTTGGGAAGGCAATTTCCTGCGCAAAGATGCGAACAATTTGCTATCGATGGCTTGGACTTGGCAGCACGGCGATATTGGCATGACACCCGGTTGTGACGGCAACCGCGAGAAAGCTTTAAGCCGTATTAAGGCAAAAGCGATGATTCTTCCGGGACAGACGGATCTATATTTTCCGGTTGAGGACATTCAATATGAAGCGAAGTTTATTCCAAATGCCCAAGTTCGCGTAATTCCAAGTATTTATGGTCACTATGCCGGCAGAGGACTTAACAAATCGGATGCGGACTTCGTCGACCAAGCGATTAAAGATCTGTTAAACAGTTAAATAGTGTTAGTTATGTAACATTATATTTGGGCTCATCTAAAGGTTTTAATCTCAATTAAAAGGAGTTATGCCAACTGTTTACGCCAAAGAACACCCAACATAACATTCATCAAAAACCTGGCCGCCGATTAACAAGAAGTGTGACCTCTTTACTATTGACCGTTTCTTTATTCTCCATTCCCGCAATAGGGAGTATGGCTTACGCCGCTCCTGTGAAAGCAAAGTACTGGGATGACGAAGAAGTAAATACGGCGCAGCGCATCAAACTTCTCCTTGCGAATCAGGCTGATCATCAGGAAAATACGCCTGTCAAGAGAGACGAATTTGTGAGTCTAATGATTAGTGCGCTTGAATTAGCTGGACAGACGATGGCTCCCGTGAAGAACTCCCCGTTTACGGATGTAGCTGGAGATGAAATGTTCAAAGACAGTATTGACAAGGCAGTTGCCTCCGGTTTTATCTCCGGTTATCCCGATGGCAGTTTTCAGCCAAACAAACCGATCTCTAAAGAAGAAATGGCGATTATCGTGAGCCGTGTCTTGAAATTGAAGGATACAGAAGCGCTGTTTGAGGATATTTCTAAAAGCAGCAAATATGCGGGTGAAGTTGGTGCCGCTGTAAAGGATGGCATCATTCAAGGTGAAAGCGGCAAAATTTACGGGAGGGGCAGAGCGGTTAATGAGATCGAGGCGTCCGTGATAGCCTTGCGGATCTATAAAAAGCAGCCGTTTAACATCATGGATGCTACCATTAATGAAATACAAGCTGCTATGGAAACCGGAAAAATCACCTCGAAACAGTTAGTGCAGATGTATTTGGACCGGATTCAAGCCTACGATCATCAAGGGCCCAAATTAAATGCAATACTTACGATTAACCCCCATGTATTGGATGAAGCAGGCCAGTTTGACGCCGAAAGGAAGCAAACTAAATCGAGAGGCCCATTATATGGGATCCCGATTATTTTGAAGGATAATTATAATACGAAAGAAATGCCGACAACGGGAGGTACAGCTGCTCTGAAGGGATTTACTCCGGCAGACGATGCATTTGCAGTCAAGAAATTGCGCGACGCGGGGGCCATCATTCTGGGCAAGGCGAATCTGCATGAGCTTGCTTTGTCCGGAACGACCATCAGTTCGTTAGGCGGGCAGACGCTGAACCCATACGATTTAACGAAGACCCCGGGCGGATCGAGCGGGGGGACAGCGGATTCGGTTACCGCTAATTTCGCGGTTGCTGGAACAGGATCGGATACAGTGAATTCTGTACGCTCTCCGGCATCTGCCGACAATCTGGTTGGGATTCGTCCGACGAAGGGATTAGTAAGCATCGACGGAATCGTCCCGGTATCTTTCACGCAGGATGAAGCGGGACCTATTGCGCGAACGGTTGAAGATGCTGCGATTATGCTGGATGCGATGCGCGGCTTTGACCCGAACGATTCATATACCGCCTTAAGCCTAGGCCATATCCCTGTCAAATTGACAAGTTCTTTGGATAAAAACGGCCTCAAAGGAAAGCGAATCGGAATATTGCAAAATTTCTTCGGCAATCAACCTGTTCACGACGAAGTCAATCTCGTCACGAATGAGGCAATAAAAGAGATGGAGGGACTTGGCGCGACTCTAGTGCCGATTACAGTTCCGAACTTGGATACCGATCAAGTCGTCAAGGATTACGATGTCCAAAAATACGAAATCAAAACCGTGTTGAACCAATATTTTTCAAAATACGGAACACCTGTAAAGTCTCTTGAAGAGCTCCTTGCAATAGGTCAAATCGATCCGTCTATCGCAAACACTTTAAAAACGGCCCAATCTATCGATTCGCCTCTGGAACAGCCTGATTATAAAGCAAGGTTGGCGAAGATGGAAAATCTGAAAAAACAAATGCTGCAGGTATTGAACGACAATCATTTGGATGCCTTGCTGTATCCGCATCAAAAGAGGTTGGTCGTCGATACCGGTGGAGCTTCTCAGGCTGACCGAAACGGAATATTAGCTTCGGTGACCGGATTCCCAGCGATTACTTTCCAAGGAGGATTCTCAACGCCGACTGATACGGCACCAATCGGAGTTCCTGTGGGCATCGAATTGTTGGGCAAACCGTTCAGCGAGCCTGCATTAATTCAGATGGCCTATGGATTTGAGAAAGGGACGGATCATCGCCGTATGCCTCTTTCAACCCCTGCATTGAAATAGAAAACGTGCTGAACGGTTACGATCCTCACCAATTATAAGAAAGAGATCGTCCTAAGCTGTCAAGTTTATAAAGGGGCTGTCCCAAAAGCCATAGGCTTTAGGGGCAGCCCCTTTCAATGTTTTAAAATCTGTAAAA
>NZ_JBHSOW010000017.1:0-36016 GCF_042656405.1 Paenibacillus solisilvae
TCCCATCGTACCGAGGCGCTCGTTTTTGTTCAAACGCCAAATTATTCGTTTTACAGGAATTCTAACGGTCATTGACAATAAATTGATTAATTGATGAAGATTTCGTCAAGAGGAGAATACGCGTTAATGGCGTTAATTGTTTTAGGCCAAAACTATTCCCATCTGTATGCGATCAGCGAGCTTTCACAAAAAACACTCGTGACGGAAAACTATCTGGAGAAAATTCTGCTGCAAATCCAGGCCATTGCGCATGAACTAGACATTACTGTCGGCCAGCTTTCACTCGCTTGGATATTGAGACAGCCTAACGTATCCAGCGCACTTGTCGGAGCAAGCCGCCCGGAGAAGGTGGAAGAGAACGTGAAAGCGTCCGGCATTGTTCTGGATGAGAGTGATGTGAAGCGGATCGCAGATATAATTGAGAACGATTCTGTGCCTTCCAGAGTGTAATCCGTCCTTATATAAAATAAGTGCAAACTCCAGTAAATCTATATTTACTGGAGTTTTTCATAGGCTAAAATGAGCTGCGCTGGTTTTTTAACGGGAAGGATTGCCAGAAAACGATATATCGCATAGAATGAATTTAATACGATATATCGTTAACGGAGGTGGGCAAAAAGATGACATCTTCATGGAAGCAGGAAGAACGGTTATTTTTACATCTGGGGAATGAGAGGGAGACTAGCGGTTCGGGCAAACGATACTTTATCCGGGGCGGGGTAAAGTATGCGCTGCTGGAGCTGCTGCTGCAGGAGAACATGCACGGCTATCAAATGATGAAGGCGCTGGAGGAACAATCGGGCGGAACCTACAAGCCAAGTGCCGGCTCGATTTATCCGACGCTGCAGATGCTGCGGGATCAGGGATTTGTCAAGGCATCCAAGGTGGAGGGCAAGAAGGTATTCGAGATTACTGATGAAGGGCGCACGTATTTGCTGGAGGAGAAGGAGAACGAAGAGAATGGTCAAGTAAGCGACCAGGGTGATGACCGTCTTGAACAGAACGATGAGGAGGAGGGAAAACCCGAGGGCGTCCGGAGGAATCGCAGACTGACGCCTAAAGGCAAAGAGCTGCTGCATCTGCTCAAAGCCGCGGAACGGGCGGCGCTTGGCGACCCGGTCAAAGCAGAGTCGCTTCGTGTGGTGCTGGCTGCTCTGCTTCAGTCGCTTCGGCAGATTGCAGAGGATACGGATCGCGGAGGGGAGGAACCTCAATGAGCGAACGGAATCCTGCGGATCAACAGTTCCGCACTGGCGGCGGATTGGGCGGAATGAGAAAATTCGGAACTGGCGAGAAGGTGAAGCCGGCCAGCATTTATGGCATGTTCGTAAGCATTTATTCGCATGCCAAGCTGGAGTGGAAATCATTAACCGCTGCTGTTCTCTGTATGAGTGCCATGTCGCTGCTTCAATTTGCCATTCCTCAATTAACCCGCATTACGATCGACCGCATTATTCCGGACCGGGCCTTTGACCGTCTGTTCCTTGTTTGCATTGGCGTTCTTGGCGCTGCTGCACTTCTAGGAATTCTTGGCTATATAAGCACCTCGCTTATTGCCGCGATCGGACAGAAGGTGCTGTACAAGCTGCGTAATGACTTGTACCGCCATCTGCAAAGCCTGGACGTTTCCTTCTTCGACCGCAGCCGCATCGGCGATTTGATGTCCCGAGTGACGAATGACGTTAATATACTCCAGCAGATGATTTCCTCCAGCATGATGCAGCTCATATCCGATCTCTTCACCTTTACCGCCATTGCGATTTATATGTTGTGGATTGACTGGCGGCTGACGCTGCTGCTGCTCGCCACCTTTCCGTTCATGATTCTGACCACGAGGCTGTTCGGCAAGCGCATGCGCGCTTCCTTCCGTATCGTACAGGAATCGGTTGCAGACGTCAGCGATCATTTGCAGAACGCGCTGACCGGCATCCGACTAATCAAATCGTTTACAACCGAGAGCTACGAGTCCGAGCGATTCTCCAAACGTACAGAGAAAAATATGGATGCGAATATCCAGGTTGTCCGACTTCGGGCAGCTTATGAGCCTATTATAGATTTTCTTAATTTCGCTGGTCTTGCAATCGTACTCGTATTCGGCGCATGGCTTGCGATGAAAGGGCAGATGACAGTAGGCACGATTGTCGCCTTTATTGCGTATCTGCGACTGCTGCAGAATCCAATTCGTCACTTCAGCCGGATTATCAATACGATTCAACAGGCGGCGGCCGGCTACGAGCGAATTATGGAGATTTTGAACACGAAAGCGGAGATTGTGGAGAAACAAGATGCCGCCGTCCTGCCGCCTGTGGAGGGAAGAATTGTTTTTCACCATGTGGATTTCGCCTACAACAGCGCTTCACCCGTGCTCTCAAAGTTTAATTTGGAGCTCGCTGACGGCCAAATTACTGCGCTTGTCGGCTCCTCCGGTTCTGGCAAAACAACAATTGCCCATCTGATCGCAAGGTTCTACGATCCGCAGGGCGGTGCAATTACGATCGACGGATACGATTTGAAGGAGGTCACACTCTCTTCTTTAAGAGAGCAAATCGGCATCGTCTCACAGGACATCGTATTATTCAACGGTACCATTATCGAGAACATCCGGTATGGCAGCATTCATGCAACCGATGAGGAGGTGCGGGCTGCAGCCAAAGCTGCGAATGCCAGCGGGTTCATCGAGGCGTTCCCTCAGGGCTATGAGACTCAAATTGGCGAGCGCGGCATGAAGCTATCCGGCGGTCAGAAGCAGCGGATCTCGATTGCCAGGGCCATCTTGAAGAATCCGCGTGTCATCATTCTCGATGAAGCAACGGCTTCGCTGGATACCGAATCTGAACAGCATATCCAGGAGGCGCTTGCAGGATTGCTGCAGGGCCGCACCTGTCTGGTCATCGCACACCGCTTGTCCACGATTCAGCAGGCGGATCGAATTTATGTGCTGGAACAGGGGCGGATCGTTGAGCATGGCACCCATGGAGAACTGATTCAGTTGGCAGGGCGTTACAGACAGCTGTACGAACTTCAGTTTCCGCAATCGGAACGCGGAGGGAAGACGGCGAACACACACAATAGGGAAGTGAAAGCCTTGTGAAACCGAAACGGATATTAGCAGATTTTTTTCATGCGACGTGGTATGTCTATCTGTTCTCCATTTTCTTTCATTTACTATCCAATCTGATCAATGTGTTATATCCGAAAGTGCTGGGCGATTTCACGGATAAGCTGCAGACGGGCGAGCTAAATCAAAGTTTGATCATCCACTATAGCCTGCTGCTGCTCATTATCGGTGTGGGCACCGTATTGTTCAGCGGTATAGCGATGTATCTGGTTATGTATGTGGGCAGAAAATTCGAGTTTCTCGTTCGGGGCGGGCTGTTTCGTCATTTCACGCAGATGGGCGAGCGGTTCTATTCGAAGAACGGGGTAGGGAAGCTGCTCAGCTATTTCATGAATGATGTAACGGCAGTTCGGGAATCGATCTCCATGGGGGTAAACTCGACTGCGAATGCTGTAATGCTGCTGATCTCGGCTGTCACGATGATGGTCGTAAGCGGCATTCCATTCTATCTGACCTTGGCATCGGTCTTTCCACTGTTGGTTATTCCGTTCATCGTCGTCTATCTGGGTCCGATTATCCGGAGGCGGTCACTGGAGGTCCAAGAGGCGCTTGGCAAAATGACGGAGACGGCGGAGGAGCAATTCGGAGGCATCCGGGTTACGAAGAAATTTGCGGTTGAGCCTATCATGAACAAGCGATTCGGCCAAACGGTCGAGCAAATCCGCCACTATCAGCTGCGCCTTGTGCGCGTGTCCTCCTTCTTTCAGTCGCTCATTCCTTTTCTGGGCACGATTGCGCTCATCATCGCACTGGCATTCGGGGGCTACCTGACCATTACGAAGCATATTACACTCGGCAATTTCGTTGCGTTGACGCTATATGTCCGGATGCTCATGAATCCGCTCCAGCAAATCGGCAATGTCGCGGTGGATCAAAGGTTCGATGACACATACGACGGAGCGCGGTCAGGCATTAGCGGAAGTCGAAATCGCAGCCCTCAATACGAACGTTTATGATGAAATCATTCAGGTGAGTAATGAGCAGGCATTCGAGCTGGCAAGGAAAGTTGCCAAGGAAGAAGGCATCCTTGGCGGTATCTCCTCAGGTGCGGCTATTCATGCAGCTCTCCAGCTTGCCAAGCGATTAGGTGCCAACAAGCGGATTGTGGCCATTATTCCGAGTAATGGCGAACGTTACTTATCGACGGTACTTTATCAGCAGGAGCAGCAGTTGTAGTAGAGAGAACAAGCTGAACCGTACCCGTAAGATGGACGACTTGAAAAAAGTGATTATCTTACGGGTTACAGTTCAAAGCATCCCCTGCGCGCCTGTCAAATGAATTGAATGCCTTTCCTACTCGCGAGCAGCAGTTCCCAAATCCCTTCAGCAATGAGCATAATTCCCCTGTCGATCTGTTCTTCTGCTACCTGTGAGACACTGAGCCTAATAACCGTGCTCTTGCGGAATTCCGGCAGATACATACCGGACGCTTCGTTCACGAGCACCCCCTTCACTGCTAGATGCTTTCTTAGTTGTTCGGCCGTAAGCGGAGGAGGCAGCTCCAGGACCGAGTAGAAACCAGATCTGGGCTCGGTATAGGCGGTGCCTGCTGGCAGATAACGTCTGCAAGCTTCCCTCAGCTTCTCTGCTTTGTTGCGGTAGATCGTCCGCATTTTTTGCAAGTGGGTTTCAAACATGCCATTTTCCAGATAAATTTCGAGAGCTCCCTGCATTAACACCGGCGTATGTACATCGGCGGCGTATTTGGCGCGAAGAAAGGATTCGTGCAGCTCGGAAGGGAGCACAGCGAGCCCCAGTCTCAGTCCCGGCAGCATGACTTTAGAGAAACTCTTGGTATAAATGACTCTCCCCGAAGAATCGTATGCAAACATCGGATCTTGCTTGCTATTGGTGTCGAGATCCCCCAGATAGTCATCCTCGATGATATAGACATCGTAGTTCTGAGCCAGCTCCACCATTCTTTTCTTCTCCTCGTTCGTGTAACTGTAGCCGGTCGGATTGTGGAATCTCGACACGGTATAGAACAGCTTGATCTCCCCGGTTCGGAACAAACTCTCCAGATGCTCCAGATTCAACCCATCCCGTGTGACCTCCACACCGTAAGCATGCACCCTCTGCTGCCTAATCGATTCCAGCATTGAAGTATGGGTGGGCTGCTCCACTGCAAGGCGGCACTTTCCATTGGGAAAAGGAAGCGAAATCAGCAGATGCAGGGCTTGTTGGGAGCCAGTTACAACAAAGATGTTCTCCGGCACAGTAAATACCTGAACATCCCTCAGTTGCCGCGCCAGCTGAACCCGCAAAGAGTGCAGCCCTTGAATCTCCGAATAGCTGAATAGATCTTCCCGGTATCGCTCGATCGCCTGATTCATAGAGTGCTGGAAATCCCGATAAGGCATAATCTCCCGATCAGGTCCAGCAGAGACAAAGTCAATCGCATCCTCCTCGCCCTTTCCTTCGTTAGGGATGCGCTGCGGATCCACAACGAAGTAACCGCTCCTTGGCACGGGGTAAATCAGATGCTCCTGTTCAAGCTGCTGATAGGCCTTAATAATCGTGTTCGTACTGCAGTTGAGCTCGAGCGATAAAGATCGTATGGACGGCAGCTGGTCTCCTCTTCGCAGACCGCCTTGTTCCATGTCCTCCTTGATTCGTGTAATCACTTCCGCATATTTTGTCATCTAGAGTTCTCCTCTCTCTGTATGGGTACAGGACGTGAAAAAGCTCCAGCATGTTGCAGACAAGCCGGAGTATACTGGGGAAGCTCCAAAAGAGTAACTACGGAAGGAGGACCGAATTCCTGATTAAGCAGCTGTTTTCTGTTTCCAGGTTTATCTAGAAATCAGGGTTTTCACCCAGAAGGAGATACAAAACAATGAAGCAGGTAACGACTACATCCTTATGGAAAATGGGGCGGATAGCCCTGCTGCTATTCGCCGTCATCCTGCTGGTCAGCGGAATGACTCCGCTTCAGGTCCAGGCTGAAACAGCCCATACACATGAGCTGAAGATAGACTCGTTATTCCAGGGAACACCGGGTACAACGGTCATTAAGAATCTGAAAACCGGTAAGCAATATGTATATAACCAACTAAGAAGCGTTCAACGGTATACGCCGGAGTCATCTTTCAAAGTGGCGAATGCCTTAATCGGACTGGAGGAAAAAGCGGTTGCCGATGAGTATGAGGTCAAACGCTGGGACGGCGTCATTCGACAATTCGACGTGTGGAACCGGGATCATACCCTGGCCTCTGCAATGCGAAACTCCGCCATCTGGTATTATCAGGCGATGGCCCTGGATATCGGCAGCGAAAGGATGCAGCGCGATGTGGACCGGATTGGATACGGCAACGGTGATATCTCTGGAGGCATTGATACCTTTTGGCTGAACAGCAGTCTCAGAATCTCGGCTCAGGAGCAGGTTGAATTTATTGAGAAGCTGGTGAACGAGACCTTACCCTTTGGAGAGCAGAATATGAAAACAGTCAAGCGAATTATGATTGACGATGAACAAGATGATTACACTATACATGGGAAAACGGGAACACGACTGTCCGATATGGGACTCGGCTGGTATGTAGGATACGTGGAAACCAAACGGAATATATGGGTTTTCGCCACCAATGTGGACAGCAGCGGGACGACAGCGCGGAATATCACGATGGATTGTCTGGAGAAGCTGCACATCATCAGTCGACCAGATACCGAGCTGGATAAGTGATCGGTCAGATCAAAGAAACGCCCCTATCAGCCGAAGCTGTCCGGGGCGATTTCTGCATAGATTTCATCTAAAGCTTAATTTAAAGCAGCCCCTTTACGGCGAATAACCGCTGCGGGCTGCTCTTGGCTTAGGAAGCGGATGCCGATTCCTGTTCGGTACGAGCCGCATTCCTCTCCATTAAGCCGCCGAACAGGAACATCCCGAGTGAGAGCGCCAGGCAGACGGCCGAAAAGATGCCGATTGACGAATATCCGCCGAAATTGACATAGAGCAGGCCAGCTATCCACGCGCCCAGCGTGTTCGCGCCGTTCATCGTCGCGTTGGCCAGACTGGAGATCGTTCCCCGGATGGAGGCATTCAGGGAAGTGAGCGCCCCCATGACGATTGGGAAGATAATCCCGAGTGTCGCGAAAATGATCAGATAGATGACCGTGACGGCGGAGAGACGCGTCAGGTGGGGCATAACCGCGTATAACGCAATGAGCAGTGTCATACCTGCAGCAACCGCGCTAGCATGCCCTAGCTTTCGGACCGCATAAGCGCTAAGCGTGCTCCCCAGCAGAGTTCCAAATCCGAGGAACATCATCACGGTGCCGATCTGTCCGATCGGAAGCCCGAAGCGGTCGGCCATCCACTTGCCGGCGAATGCGAATGCGGTACCGCTCCCCAAGTGAAGGAGCAGGTAGGCGAGAAATCCGCTCCTTGCCTTGCCGCTCGTCAGCAGCGGGACGTACCGGTGAAGGATCGACCTCCGCTCGCCTTTTCGTAGAATTGGCTTTATGTCGGGCAGCAAGTAGAAGGCAAAGCCGGTGAGCAGCAGCGAGGCGGCTCCAATTGTCCAGAACGGCACGGACCAATGGGCGGTCGCAAGCCAGCTTCCGATCGGCACACCGAGCGCCTGGGAAGCGGCAAGCCCCGTAAAGGCGATGCCCATCGTCTTCGATATTCTTGCTGCCGGCATTACGGCGGGAATGGAAGCCCACACCTGGGGAGCTGTGAAAGCCGCGCTGACGCCGGCGAGGAGGCGGAACAGGCACATCGTCCAGAAGCTGGCTGCGAAGCCGCACAGAATCGTCGAAACGGAGAATCCAACCAAGCCGCACAGCAGAACGGTTCTTCGATTCCAGCCGTCGGATAATGGCCCGGCGATCAAGGCGAAGACGGCCGAGCCGAGCGTGTAAGCGCCGAGCATCCATCCGGCAATGTCCGTCGACACCCCGAATTGCATCTGCAGGGTCGGAAGCAAGGGCGAGATGAGGAACGTATCGGTTCCAATCATGAACATGATGAGAAAGAACAGTGCGGTATAATTGCGCATGGTTGATCACTCCTATATGTTTAATGTTGCTTGCGTTTTCTATCGTAAGGTATAATGGTGACAAATTCTGTCATAGACTTATGTATTTATAAAATAAAGGGGGCTGCTCAGAATGCCCAAGTCTAAAAGACTGATGGAACTGATGATGACCGTCAACCGTAAGCGGCGGTTCAAGGTTCAGGAGCTTGCCGATGAGTTCGGCGTCTCAACGCGCACCATTCTAAGGGATTTGCAGGAGCTGAGCGAGCTGGGAGTTCCGCTCTATTCGGAGGTCGGTCCGCATGGGGGCTATCAAGTTGTGAGGGAGAGGGTGCTTCCTCCGATCGCATTCACCGAGGAGGAAGCGGTGGCTATGTTTTTTGCGGTGCATGCCTTGCGCCATTATTCTTCACTGCCGTTCGAGGCGGAATCGGCCTCGGCGCTGAGCAAGTTCTATCTTCATATGCCCGGGGACGTCCGGGACCGGATCGACGGCATGAAGGACCGTGTCGACTTCATCACGCCGACAAGGCGGGGCGATGCCCCTTGCCTAGCCATTCTCCTTGATGCAGCCGTACATCGGAAGGTGCTCGTCATCGAATATGAGTCGAAGGAAGAAGGGGTGGGCAGTCGACGGATTCAGCCGGTCTGCATCTATGCGAACAACGGGTTCTGGTATTGTACAGCCTACTGCTTCCTTCGTCAGGGCTTCCGTGTGTTCAGGTGCGACCGGATTCGCACGGCCGAATATGACACTTCCGGCACGAAGCCGCTCGATCTTGGCGAGGTCGGGCTCAGCCGGCGGGAAGCTGCACAGCCGCGGGAGCCGGTTCGCCTTCGTGCGGAGCTGAGCCGAGCCGGCGTCCAGCGCTGCGAAGCCGAGCTCTGGCTTGCTCCCCTGATGCACGTGCGCGAAGATGGCAGCGGAGAGATCGACAAGGACGTATCCCGCGGCGACATTCCTTTTTATACGGAGTTCTTCATCGGACTGGGGAACGAGGCTGTCCTGGAGGAGCCGGCGGAATTAAAGGATGCGATTCGGAGGAGGCTCTCCGAGTTGCTGGCCCGCTACCAATGAACGGCACGCTCGCCACGCTCGAACAAGCCACCGACGATTACGCTTGGCAATCACCCGGCTGTATGCGATCATGAGAAAAAGAAAGGGGAATGCCTAATGAAGATTCGCTGTGCCGTGCTTGACGATTATCAGCAGGTCGCTATGTCCATGACGGACTGGTCGGTTATCGCCGATCGTGTGGATGTCAAGGTGTTCAACACTCATATCGAAAGCGAGGACGAGCTGTCTGCAGCAATCGACGATTGTGAGATTGTAGTTATTATGAGGGAGCGCACTCCTTTTCGGAGAGCGCTCTTTGAGCGTCTGCCCCGTTTGAAGCTGCTTGTGACGACTGGGATGCGCAACGCATCCGTCGACCTGGCCGCTGCAGCGGAACACGGAGTTGTCGTAAGCGGTACGCGCGGGGGTGGAGAAGGTACGACTGAGCTAACGTGGGCTCTCATTCTTGGACTATCGAGAAGAATCGTAAGAGAGAACGAGGCTCTTCGAACCGGCGGATCATGGCAGAGCACGGTCGGTGTCGACTTGAATGGCAAGCGGCTCGGTCTGCTCGGCCTTGGCCATATCGGAACCAATGTCGCGCGGATCGGACAAGCGTTCGGCATGCAAGTTGCGGCCTGGAGCCAAAATCTGACCGCAGAAAAAGCCGCCTCCGCTGGTGTGCGGCTGGCGGCATCGAAGGATGAACTTCTGGAAAGCAGCGACTTTGTCTCCATTCACCTCGTTCTCGGGGATCGCACAAGAGGGCTGCTCGGTTCCCGGGAACTGGGGCTTATGCGGCCGACCGCCTACCTCATTAACACATCTCGCGCGCCTATCGTCGACCGGGATGCACTGATTGAGGCGCTGCGTAGCGGCACGATTGCCGGAGCAGGACTAGATGTGTTTGAGACAGAGCCGCTGCCTGTTGACGATCCTCTCCGATCACTGCCAAACGTGTTGGCCACGCCTCATATAGGGTATGTCACAGAAGCGTCCTACCAAGGCTTCTACCGCGGTATCGTTGAGGACATTGAAGCGTTCCTGAACGGGTCACCTGTGAATGTTCTCAGTTAACGTTTGATTACGGATGTATATACTCATTTGTTTTGGAATCTATGTTTAGATTGCTAGCCGAAGTTTAACTTATAGAGGTATGAAGTATTAATTGTGCTATTCTAGAATTAAGAGTTGAATAAGACAATGAGCTGACTGCGTGAGCAGTCAGCTTTTTTCTTTTCACGGCTATTCTGCTAAGTGGTTGACTGAATATTACTGGGTGTGGCCGCACCTGCATTTAAAGTCAAAGAGAAATTAGAAGTACTGAAATTTTTATTGAACAAAAAGCTGAAGAAATAAGATTAATAAATTTGTTATATCAAATATGGAAAAAGGAGGGCGGCGGTAAATCATTGAAATTTCAGGAACGCCAAAAGCGTGGGAGGATAAGCTAGCTATTTATTGTAGGTATATTATTTATTCCAATTTTAATTAACGCCAAAACGGATTTCAACATGGGGTACAGTTAACACGCGGTTATCTAAAGTTGCAGAATCCATATTGTTCATCGTATACACCGTAGGGAAAACCGCCGAAATTGTTACTTTGTTGATTAATGAAAAAGCATTATTTCAGCTCAATGGAGTTAATGCAGTGGAGGGTTATTTGATGAAAAGTATAATAGGAACGATCGCTGCATTATTTGCCTTTTCCTGGTTCGGAGAGTACGAGAAGCCCGATTAACAAGTATATTCTCGGAACTTTGATAAGGGTAGAGTAAAAAAATTACCCCTATTCGTTCTGAAGCTTCAGCTGTTTCCGGTACACGGCCTTGGAAATCGCGATGCTGATTTCGTACAGCAAAAACAGAGGTACGGTTACAACCAGATCGGATAAAATATCCGGAGGCGTAATCGCGACAGCGACGATAAGGAGCAGGAAATAAGCGATCTTGCGCGCTTTAGCAAGGCGGTGCGGATTCAGAATGCCAAGACGGGTCAGAAACATAACGACCGCAGGCATTTCAAACAGCAAACCGAACGGTACGGTCATGTGAATCATGAACGTAAAATACTTATCCGCTGTATACATCGCATTAAAATCGGCCGCAGCCATTTGATTCATGAAGGAGAGCACCATCGGAAATAGAATAAGATAACCGAAGCTGATGCCGATCAGGAACAATATCGCCAATCCTGGAATGAACAAGAGAGTAGCTCGCCGAGCTTGCTCGGAAAGAGCAGGCTGCACAAACTTCCAAATATGATAAGCGGCTACCGGGATGGTGACCGCAAGCGCAAATACACCTGCGATCATAAAATAGACCCACATCACATCAGACGGTCCAAGAAAAACCAGCTTCTCATCCATTCCGCGAACGAGCCATTGATAGATATCCCGCACATAGATGAAAGAGGCGACCATTGCAACAAGAAACGCGAGCAAGGTTTGAATGAGACGCTTCCGCATCTCCTCAAGGTGTTCCATTATATTCATCTGTTTATTGCTGCCCGTACCCATGCTACTTGTTAACCTCTACAGATGTCTTTGAAGAATCCTTCTTCTCATCCTCCGTATCGTCGTTAACGAGACCGCGCGTAGCGCCTTTAAACTCATTTAGCGTTCTGCCGAATGCTCGTCCAAGCTCAGGAAGCTTGGCAGGACCAAATATAATAAGCGCAATAACCAGTATCAAGACAAGACCGCCAATTCCAATATTTCCAAACGGCATTACCATTCATCTCCTCAGATTTGTATAGGATCAGCCACGGCTTTCGGATGCCGTGGCTGGCGGTTTTCTTATAGTCCGAGCTTAAATCCGGTACGTTCCTTATACAGTGACCGCAGCGTCGTAAATTTTCTGCAATCCCGGTTTGCCCTTTTCCATCAGGAAGGAAGCACGTGTTGTAATCGGTGCTCCAGGACGGGAAATATACGGAATCACCCGGTAGTCCGCTTGCATGCTGTTATGAGTGGCTGTGCAGCGCACATAACCGCGCTGACCGTTGAAGAACTTGATATGCGGATTTTCCGTAATGATAGCTTTTTGTGTATCGGTGATATCAACACCGTCACCTCCGGAGGTGATGGAGGTTCCGACAAACTCAGCCCCAAGCGTCACGGAATCCGGATTGTTGAAATCCGCTTTGATATCGTTTGCCCAGCTTGAGTGAACATCACCAGTAAGGACCACAAGGTTGGAAAGACCTTTTTGTTCTGCGAAGTGAAGAATTCGGTCACGGGTGGCGGAATAACCGTCCCAAGCATCCATGTTGTATTGTTCTCCCTCTCCGATCCTGGAGTCACTCTTACAGAAAAACACCTGCTGTGCGATAATATTCCACTGCGCCTGCGATTGGTTGAGGCCTGACATTAGCCACTGTTCCTGCTCTTCGCCCATAATAGACCGGTCAACGCTTGTGGATTCGGGGGTCGGCGGCTTGCTTCCGTCTCCGCTAGCCTGATCGTCGCGGAACTGGCGGGTATCGAGCACATGAACATTAGCCAAGTCACCGTAATAAAATTGTCTGTAGAGCTGCATGGTGAACCCGCTCGGCAGGGAAGAACTTCTTAAAGGCATATTTTCATAATAGGCCTGGAATGCCGCAGTCTTGCGAGCCAAGAAAGGTTCGATTGGCTGATTATTCTCAGGGATCAGACCGGCATGGTTGTTCTCGACTTCATGGTCGTCCATCGCAACCACCCATGGGAACTTGGCGTGTGCGGCTTGCAAATCGCTGTCGCTTTTGTACAGCGCGTAGCGGTTGCGGTAATCCGTAAGCGTCATAATTTCGGGACTGTTGTGTATGCGTGGTTTACCGGTAGTGGCTCCGCCTTCATATATGTAATCGCCGAGATGAAAGACCAGATCCAGTTCTTCTTCCGCCATATGACGGTAAGCAGTATAGTAGCCGTTTTCGTAGTGTTGACAGGAAGCAAACGCATAAGTCATTTTTGATACTTTCGATCCGACTGCAGGCAGCGTTTTCGTCCGGCCTGTAGGGCTCATTTCCTTTCCGGCTTGAAAGCGGTAGTAGTAGACTTGGTGAGCTTTCAGTCCATCCACCTCGACATGCACGGAATGTCCGAGCTGGGCTCTGGCATAGCCTACCCCTTGACGCACGACTTTTTTGAACTTATCATCGGTAGCCACTTCCCATTTGACCGGAACGTCGCTGCCTGACATGCCTCCGCCATTCAGCGGGTCGGGTGCAAGCCTGGTCCACAGCACAACGCTGTCCGGCCAAGGGTCACCGGATGCCACCCCTAAAGTAAATGGATAAGCCGTAAATTTCGGCGCTGCGTCGACAGGACCACCTTTAAGCGAAGCGGCGATCGTCAAACCGAGCGATGCGAGTGCGACCTTTCCTGTTGCCTGCAGAAAACCGCGGCGATCCATCTTGCCTTCCCGAAAGCGTTGTTCCAGATCATTGAATAGTTGTTCCTTGTCCATTACATCGTCTCCTTTTCATTTGAGTGCTTTTCTATTAAAACGTTTTTATATTAAACTAATATCAACTACGTATTAAACTATAATGAAGGTATATGAAAATGAATATTGGATATTATTTGTATTATATTGACGTAATATGTTGTAAAATGTATGCATTTAACGAGTGAAAATCAAAAAATATAGTCTATGTAATTACTCGACAACTTTTCGAGCGAGTGGAGAATGGTTCAAATGACATAAAGGGACTATAAAACGTTGAAAAAATATTGCCGCTTTCTTTCACAGACATTTACTAAACATACATAAGTAGTCACGATATAAACGGCAATAGAGATTCTATTATAACTGAACGCAAAGACGGTCAATGATTCTCATAGGGTTCACTACCGCCCTGATCTCCTCAACGGAAGAGAAAAACAGGTTGTAAATAACGGATTTCTTTAACCAAGCCCATAAACCTTCGACAAGGAGCTCCAATCGCTCGGGGTTGTCCTTCAAATAGGGTTGAATCATCTTGGCATGATGATAGTTGAAACATAAAACGAAAAAATATGAAATAAATGAGATAAAAAACATCTCCTGGAGGTATTAATATGCAATTCAGGACAATCGATACTAAAAATGACAGAGATACTATTATCACTTTCCGTAGAGATTCTTTTATGGTGAGCTACGGAAGCGATGAAGGCTTAGGGGACGAGGATGCGTATGTATTGCTAATAGAAGAGCGAGTTAGAAAATTCCCTGAAGGGCTGGTTCTTGTAGAGGAAGTCGGAAAAATCATTGGACAAATTGAGCTTCAAATCCGGAATTATGAAGGAAGAGATATTGGATATGTAAATCTTTTTTATCTAATTCCTGAATTTCGAGGTAAAGGGTATGGACTAAAATTATTAGAATACGCTGAAAACTTTTTCCGTAAATACCTTGTGAACGAATATCATTTAAAAGTTTCTCCTACAAACGTTAGAGCTTTGAGATTCTACGAAAAATACGGCTTAAAGAAATTGAAAGAAGAAAAACAAAAAAATGTAGCTTGGAGAATGATTAAAGAACTGGAGACAACAATTTGTTAAGCTGACGGATAACGACAGCATTACAAAGCAGGCTGCCGAACGATCTTAGTGGAATTGCGTCGGGATGAAGCGGTTTATCACAATTTCAAGCATGCCTGACCTTTGTAACAGTTTTGTCACAACCAAGCCATGGTATCCCCAATGCGAGAGTCTTGTTTTGACTCCACCATCTTCCTTATATTACCATAGAGTGGAAGGGAGTGATTAACCATGGGAAAAGTACTGTTCATTAACTTTCCTGCAGAGGGACACGTAAACCCAACGGTAGGCCTTGTGAAGGAGCTGACGAGCAGAGGAGAAGAAGTTACTTATTACTGTGTGGAAAAGTTCAGGGAGCGACTGGAAGGAGTCGGAGCTGACGTCAGGACGTATGAGGATTTTCTAGAGAAGGAGCTTCTCAAGAACGGCGCAGGAACGGGAGGACCCGGTTCGGATCTCTTCAAGTTCATGGACATCATGCTGAGGAAATCTCATGAGCTGTATCTGACGATCCTACCTCAAGTTCAAAACGAAAAGTACGATTATGTGATCAATGACCATATGTGCCTGGCGGGTTGGATGGTAGCGGAAAAGTTAGGACTGCCGAAGATTGCCTCATGCACATCTATCGCCCTTCATGCTGATTTCGAAAGCCCGATGAAAAAAATGATTCCGCCGGATAAGTTCGACGAAGTAACCCGCATGATGGATGAATGGGTACAGCTTATCCAATCAGAGCATAACTTGGACCTCAGTTTCCTGAAGAAGCCGGCCGGTTTCTTCTGCCACCCTGTCGACATGACCGTCGTCTACACCTCGACACACTTCCAACCGAATTCAGAGTCCTTCGACGGTTCATATCACTTCGTCGGTCCCTCCATTGCACCTCGTAAAGGCGCTCCCGAATTTCCCGTAGAGGATTTAAAAGGGCGCAAAGTCGTTTATATCTCGATGGGTACGGTGTTCAATCAACAGAAGCACTTCTATGAAATGTGTTTTGAAGCGTTTAAAGACCTCGATGCGGCAATCGTGATGTCAATCGAAAAAATACAAATTTGAGCGACTTTTCATCCATTCCGGATAATTTTGTTGTGAAAAACTACGTGCCGCAGTTAGATGTGCTTCAGCATGCCGACGTGTTCTTTACTCACGGAGGAATGAACAGTACGAGCGAAGGGCTTTACTATGGCACTCCGCTGGCTGTCATTCCGGTATCTGCTGATCAGCCTATGATAGCCCGGAGGGTGTCTGAGCTGAGGGCGGGAATTGCGCTCGGTCTCGGCGATCTTTCGCCGGCTCTTCTGCGCGAAACGGCCGAAATCCTGCTCGCCGACCCTTCCTACAAACTGCAGGCCGAGGCGATCGGCGCATCCTTCCGCGAGGCAGGGGGAGCCTCCAAAGCGTCGGAAGTCATCTTGGAGTGGAGACATGCTTCGGTTTGAAGACAAATCTGACCTGCACTACGTGGTTTGCAATCATCATTGACTAAATCGATGACCCTGGGAGTCACTCCCAGGGTCATCGAGCATTACAGAATTAAATCGAACGATGATAAACACGTTATTAAAGGCTTGCATCATATACAAAACGTAAATGGTCTCCATTCACGTTTGAAACAATGGATAAACCGATTTAAAGGTGTAGCAACAAAGTATCTCGACAATTACCTTGCTTGATTCTTGTTTGTGGATAGCCGTAGCAATGAAAGTACAAAACATAATATTAAGGAATTCCTATTATCATCTTTTGTTTTTGAAATAACAGATACTTACGATAGTTTACGTTTATCAAAATTCGTTGTATAGTGCTTATTTAACGATCGGGCAGTATAGTTGAAAAAGGAACTTAAATTTAAATCTCGAATATCTAATGTAAAATGTAATCGGATAGCTAAAAATTTGATGACAGACAGGAGTTAGATACGATGATAAAAGGTTTCGGAGGAATATTTTGGAGAACTAAGAATCTTGAAGTTATAAAAAAATGGTACAGTGAAGTGTTGAAGATTGAAATAGAAAATTGGAATGGGACTGTGATAAAACCCCAATTAGGAAATGAGACTATCTTTTCTTTCTTTACCGAGAATGACAGTTATTTTCCAACAGAACAACAAGTGATGTTAAATTTCCAAGTACATAATCTAAACGAGACTATTAAGCATCTTGAACATATTGGTGTACCTCTTGCAAAGAAAAAAGAGATTAGTGAATTTGGAAAGTTTATTTGGATTGAAGATCCTGAAGGTCGACTGGTCGAGCTTTGGGAGAAATAACGAGTTGTAATTCATTTGCCATTGAGATAACGGGGGCGTTAGTTGAACAAGAATGGGGAACCTCGACAAATGAAGGTTCCCCTAATTACTATATAAAAATCAACATTTAAATTTAACAGAGCCTAATAATAATGGATTAGAAGTACAGTGTATTGATTTATCTAATGAGATGATTCGTTATTGTAAGGAACGAGGGCTAACTGCACAGGTCATGGATGGTTATAAAGCCTGGGGGCTCTTTTATATGGGGGTGTACGGAGGCGCTAGAGATGGTTGTTCGCTCAGTTAAGTTAACATGGTGGAAAGAAGCCGCATAGGTCGGTGTTAATACTGGTACCGGGTGGAGCGGCCCGGATCAAGAATTCGCTGGACAGCTCGGCGGGCAACATGGGGTTTCGCTGCGCGGTTGATCTGTGAACTGGAAGCCGTGCTTTGGCACCGGATTTCATTCCGGGTCTGCTGCTAACCGCGTCGGGTGGGCGGATTATGGGACCGCGCGGACGGTGGCATAGTGAACGCGCCGCCGAGCGTTCGATCCCTGACCGGGGCGAAAGCAGCGAAGAGAGAATCAGACATATATCTGCTTGGATATGTCCATACGCGGTAGGCAGCCGAAATGATATCTTCAATTCGCCAGCGCCGGAGGCACGGGTGCCGCGGTCAGCGCGCAGACAGGCAGCCCGGACCGGCCCGAGAGGGGAGCGGGCATGTTCGTCTTTTTACGAAAAACCTCCATCCGTCTGCAGCTTCTGTCGCTGGGCATCGCGATTCTGATCATTCTGATCGGCGCGGCCACCTGGGGTTATAACCGGATTCTGCACATCACTTATAAGCAAAACAGCGAATATACGAGCGAGATGATTTCGGCGATCAAGTTGAGCGTCGTCTCGGGCGCGGTATCCATAAACCAGATCCTCCCGAATATTGCATACAACGAGATGGTCCAGCAGTTTCTCCAGGAGGAGGACCGATTGAAGCAGTTCGAGCTGAACAACAAAATCGAAAAGCTGATTGTGAATCTGCAGGCGATGAAGCAGGGCATTCTTAGCATCGTACTGCTGGGCCAGGGGAAGATTGCTTATAACTGCGTCGGCTGCCGAGATTACATCCCGTTCTCGGACATTCCGGACCGGACGAGCGCTTATTATTCGGGCGTCACGTACTCTCCCTATTACAAAGACTATGTCATGTATGTAGGCGTTCCAGTCTATAACAGCCGCAAATTGATCTCGGCCGAGAGTAAGATTGGCTATGTCATTCTCGTTCTAGATATGGAAGCCATCTCGCCTCGCATCGGTGATCTCTCCAAGACTGTCGGCGGAAACTTCTATATGCTCGACCGGAACGGGGTGGTCGGCTCCAGCAACGTGTCGGGGATAGTCGGAGAGCGGCTGGCCCCCGATCTGGAGAAGATTGTAGGCAGGGGCGAGCGTACGGCTGATTACAGCAGGGACGGCGCTAAATTTATCGTGCGCGAAGAGGACATTCCCGAGATCGGCGGTAAAATCGTAAGCGTCTTTCCGGTCAGCGCGCTGTTTCACGGGCTGGAAGAGGTGCAGCGTCTGATGCTCGGTATGTTCGCGGTGCTAATCGCGGTCATGTATGTCCTGTACATTGCCATCAGTCGTAACATTCTGCATCCGATCCGGTCGTTCATCACCTTCATTTATGATTTGCGTTCCAAAGGTCTGCGCAAGCCGAGCAAGCGGGTGTCTCTGGAAGGTTATGCGGAAATCAGCATCATGGCCCGGCAGTTCAACACCCTGCTGGACGAGATTGACGATTTGACGGCCAAGCTGGTCGACACCAAGACGGCATATATACGAGCTTCAGCTTCATAAGAAGCAGGCCGAACTGCTCTATTTGAAAAGCCAGATCAATCCCCATTTCCTGTATAACACGCTGGAGACGATCAAAGGCATCGCCTATGCCAGAGGGGTCGGCGAAATCCGCGAAATGACCGACGCGCTCGGGCGCATTTTCCGTTACAGCATCAAAGGGGGCGACAAGGTCGCCGTCCGCGACGAAACCGAAATCGTCCAGGCTTATATCCGCATTCAAAAAGTCCGGTTCGGTGACCGGTTTACGGTTCGGGAGCAATACTCCGCGGGCTGCGAACATTACAGAGTAATCAAAATGATTCTGCAGCCGCTGGTCGAGAACGCCGTCTTTCACGGCATTGAACCGTGTCTCTATCCCGCGGAGCTGACCGTCGGCTGCCGCGAGGAGAGGGGGGGCCGGGAGCTGCTGCTGTGGGTCGCGGATAATGGCGTCGGGATGGATCCGGACAGGCTGGAACAGATCCGACTAAGTTTGTCCCGATACGGCAGAGAGCCGTCATCCGACAGCGCTCCCAAGCAGTATATAGGCTTGCTGAACGTCCACAACCGGATACGCATCGCTTATGGGCCCGAATTCGGAATCGCGGAGGTGGAGAGCGCGCCGGGAATGGGGACGCGGGTGAGCATCCGGCTTCCAGCCGAGGAGGATGACCATGTATAACGTGCTGATCGTAGACGACGAGCCGTGGATTGTGGAAAGCCTGAGGGGCACCTTGGATTGGGGTGCCCTCGGATTTGAAATCGTCGGTGAAGCGGGCAACGGCATAGAGGCGATGGAGCGGATCAGGGAGTTGCGGCCCGATGTCGTCTTTATTGACATCCGCATGCCGGGCATGAACGGGATCGAGCTGATCAAGCATATATCCGAACAGGAGCTGCCAGTACAGTGCATCATGGCAAGCGGCTATGCGGAATTTGAATACGCCCGTCAGGCGATGCAGTATGGCGCGGCGGGTTACTGCCTGAAGCCGTACGATGCGGATGAGATCACCGCTCTTCTCGCCAAGGCCGGCAGCAGAATTGAACAGAATAGGCAACTGCTGCAGAATCAGCAGTTCGACCACCTCTTCGGACGGGAAGACGCACCGGGGGCGGAAGAGGAAGTGCTGCGGCTGCTGGACCGGCTGAATTTCGAATGGAAGCCGGCTCAGGGCGCTTTCGCGGTCGTCGTCCAGGGAGACGCTCCCAGCTTGTTTGTCGGCGAGCGGCAGCGGATTCCGATTCGGACAGGCAGCGGGAAGACAACTTATGTGCTTCAGGGGAGCGCGCGCGAGCGGGTGCGGTACAGCCTACCGGATCAGCTGCCCCCGCAAGCGAGAGGGGCCGGAATCGGCCCGGTTTTTCATGAGCTACGGCAGTTCCGAGAGAGCGTCGACGCGGCGAACATTGCTTCCTACTGCTATTTTGCGGGTGGTTCGAGAATAGGGGAGACTCGTTCCGAATCCCCTGAGGAAGGAACCGATCGCAGGGCGCTCGGCCTGCTTCGCGGAGGGATCGGGAGCGAGGACGCTACGCTTATCAGACGGGCGCTCGGGGAGTGGGCGGCGGCGTTCGATTCGGGAACTCGCGACATCCGGTATGCGTTCCGCCTTTACAATCTGATTCTCTCTGAGGCATACCGCACCGGTGGCGATTATTCAGAGCATTACATGCTCGATTACGAAGAGCTTGCCGGTTCCTACGGCACGGCTACGGACATGCTGGACGATCTCGGCGATCTGCTCGCCGGACGCACCGACGGCGCTCCACCGGCAGCGTCCGCAAGTGAAGAGAAACTGGCGTCGATTCTGGCATTTGTTCATGCCAGCTATCGCGAACCGATTTCAGTGCAGGAAATCTCCAGAACGTTCCATATGCATCCCAATTATTTGAGCGCGCTGTTCAAGAAAGAGCTGAAGGTGAATTTCACCAAATATTTGACCGGCTTGCGGATAGTTTATGCCTGCGGGATGCTGAAGGAGACGAAGTTGTCCGTCGGCGAGATTGCCGAGATGGCGGGGTATGGCGACTATTTCTACTTCGCCAAACAGTTCAAGAGAATTACCGGACGCACGCCTACGGAATTCCGGTTGGCGGGGCATCCCTGAGAGAGCCGTTATCGGAACAGACCCGTGGATACGCCGCATAGGCAGGCGTATCCACGGGTCTTTTTGCGCCGCCGGGGGACGTGCGGAATCGCGCACGTGAACTTCGCGGTAACGGTTCGCGCGGAGCGAAAGCTGTTTCTTCTTGGTTTCCCGGGAAATTGACATAGAATCGGTTAGTTTTGTTCATACGGCCGCTCTCCACGGGCTTGCTGAAGCGAATGATCGCATGCAAATATTTGTACCTGTTGATGCTACCGCTGCTTGTTTATTATATCGTGTTTGATTATTTTCCGATGTACGGGATCGTGCTTGCGTTCAAGGAGTTTAATTTCGCCAAGGGGATTCTGCGCAGCGACTGGATCGGGCTGGCGAATTTCAGGGAGATCTTCGCACTCGACGATTTTTGGGTCGCCTTCCGGAATACGGTCATTATTTCGTTCGGACGACTGGTGTTCGAATTTCCCGTTCCGATCGTTGTCGCCCTGCTGATCAATGAAGTGAGCAGGTCGGGACTGAAGAATTTTTATCAGGTCGTCTACACGTTCCCGCATTTTCTTTCCTGGGTCATCGTAAGCGGCATCATGGTGAATTTTCTGGGCGCCTTCGGGGTTCTGAACCAGCTGCTGGATATGGCCGGCTTTCACAAAGTGAGTCTGCTTGTCGACCCGGCGCATTTCCGCGGGCTGATCTACAGCAGCAGCTTGTGGAAGGACATGGGCTGGGGCACGATCATCTACCTAGCAGCCATCGCAGGCATTAATCCTACCTTGTACGAAGCAGCACGCATCGACGGAGCCAACCGGTTTCACCAGATGGTTTATGTCACTTGGCCGGCCTTGCGGAGCACGGCAGTCATTCTGCTGATTCTGCAGATCGGACGGACGATGAGCTCCGGAGGCGGGGGGTTCGACCAGATCTTCAACCTGTACAATCCGGCCGTTTACGAGAAGGCCGACATCCTGGACACGTATATCTACAGACGCACCTTCGCCGTCGGTTCCAGCTACGGCACATCGACCGCGATCGGGTTGTTCAAATCAGTCATTAATTTCGCGCTCCTCTACCTCGCGAACCGGGCCGCCAAGCGACTGGGACAGGAGGGGCTCTATTGATGAGAACGTCGCGAACGTCCATCTGGTCGAATGGTTTGATCCATTTGGTGTTGATGCTGCTGGCGATTCTTACAGTGCTGCCGTTTTATAACGTGGTCATCACATCCTTCGCGGACCCGGCGGCGGTGGCCAAGCAGCGTTTCTACCTACTGCCGACAAGCTTTAGCATCGAATCCTACAACATGCTGCTCAAGGGAAGCTACATCGGCCGCGCGCTGACAGTAACCGCGCTCATAACCGTTGCAGGCACGCTGCTCAATATGCTCGTAACCGCTTGCGGGGCGTATGCCCTGAGCAAAAAAACGGTTCCGGGACGTGGCGCGATTATGGGATTGATCGTTTTCACGATGCTGTTCGGCGGCGGATTGATTCCCTACTACCTGAACATCCGGAACCTGCACCTGATCAATCATTACAGTGTGATGGTACTGCCTGTTGCCGTGAATACGTTCTTTCTGATCGTCATGCTGAACCATTTCCGCTCCATTCCGGCGGAGCTAGAGGAATCGGCTAAGATAGACGGGGCGAACGACATTCGGATTTTGTTCCGGATCGTGCTGCCGATCTCCAAGCCGACGCTGGCGGCGATTACGCTTTTCTACGCCGTATCCCGCTGGAACGAATGGTACCTGGCAATGCTGTTCGTGAACGAGCCGAAAAGGTATCCGATGCAGCTGTTCCTGCGAAATATGCTGATGGATGTGACGAAGATGCATCGGGACGACATGGGGGCCTCTCTGGTCGCGCAGCTCAGCGACATCTACCCCGACGGCCTGAAGATGGCCAGTGTGATCGTCACGATGGCGCCGATCATGATTTTGTACCCATTCCTGCAAAAATATTTTGCGGCGGGTTTGACTTTGGGCGCGGTGAAGGAATAGTGATTCCGGTTTTAAGACGCAGGTCTTAAAATAAAAAAAGCAAACGAAAAAGGGAGGAGCACCATGGGCAAGTCGAAACGATATTCTGCGGCGGTAATGGCGCTGATCGTGCTGGCCGCTCTGCTGGCAGGCTGTGCAGGGGAGAACGGGGGCGGGGGAAAGACGAATGAGCCGAAACCGACGGTTTCCAATGATAACGGCAACCAGGCTTCGGCCGCAGGAGAGAACGGCGAGAAGGGCGAGAAGTTGGATATCTCCATGTCGTTCTTCAATATCAGCAAGGCGTTCCCGGACCGGAAATCGGATGAGTTTCTGAAATTCATCCAGGACAAATTCAATGTCCGGATCGTCGACAATGTGATCAGCTATGCCGATTACGCCGAGAAGTACCAGCTGTGGGCGGCCGCGGGCGATCTGCCCGACGTCTTCAGCGACGACATCATCAACTCCGAAACCTATTATTCCTGGATCAATCAGGGCATCATCCGGGCGCTCCCCGAAGATTTGAGCAAATATCCCAACGTGCAGAACGTCCTGAATCTCGAGGATACGAAATCGCTTAAAGTCGAAGGCCGGTATTACATGATTCCACGCCAAACGTACAAGGAAACCGACCAATGGGCGATTGAGCGGTCGATCGTCGTCCGCAAGGACTGGATGGAGAATCTGGGGCTAGAGGCTCCCGTCACGTACGACGATTACTTGAATATGTACAAGGCCTTCGTCAATGGGGACCCCGACGGCAACGGCGCGGACGATACGGTCGGACTGACGTTCCGCGCGAACAGCAGCATGCTGCTGCCGATTGCGGGTGGGACACTGCCGAATCTGATTAACAGCTCGTGGGTGAAGGAAGACGGCAAGTACATTCCGTATTACGCCTCCGAACGGATGAAGGACGCCGTCGTTCAGATGCGTAAGCTGTACGCCGAAGGCGCGATCGATCCCGATTTTGCCATTATGAAGACGAACGATGGGTTCGACAAATTCGGCCAGGGCAAGGTCGGCGCGCTTTCCGTCCAGGGCACCGCGAACGCCTTAAACAGTATGAAGACGGCGTGGGAGAAATACAACAAAGATAAAGCGTTCGAGGATTCGGTGGAAATATTGCCGGTTTCCTGGGAAGCCGCGGACGGGAATCGTTACCGGTACACGGCGGTCACCTTCTGGTCGGAAAGCTATTTCAGCGCCAACGTGAGCGACGAGAAAATGGACCGGATATTGCAAATTTACGATTGGCTGCTCTCTGACGAATTCATGACCTTCAAGCGCTACGGCTTCGAAGGGAAGGATTACAAGAAAGAAGGGGATAAGTTCGTTATTACCCGGGATGAGGGCTCGGACGGCCAGTACAAATCGCTTGGCTCGCTCTATCCGTCCTATGGCGGGCTGTTCGGCTCGTTGGCTGCATGGGGTCAGCAGCTGGAGCTGGAAGAGAACGAAATCAACAAAATCAACTACGGCGAGAAGCTGTGGACGCTGTCCCACGAAGCGTACAAGAGCAATCGGGAGAAGCTGATGCCTATACCGACGAATTTCAAGGTCGAACAGCTGTATACGCCGGCCAAGGCGAAGCTGAGCGCCATCAATCCGGTGGACGACGTGATTAAGGTGATGCTCGGCAAAGGCGATCCCGCGGCGATGTGGGAAAGCATTCTTAAAGGCTACGACGACAAAGGGCTGCAGCCGGCTATCAAAGAAGTGAACGACGAAGTTCAGAAGCTGGGCCTTGACAAGTAATCGGGACGGTAGCGACCGGAACCTTTCCCGCTTAGGCGGGGGAGGTTCTTCCTGCATACAAGGGGGGATTGTGAATGAATGAACGGAGCAGCTGGATGAAGCGTGCCGGGCTGTTGACGACCGCCGCCGCGCTGGCGCTCTTGGCGGCGGGATGCGGGACTTCTCCGCAGCGGGGGGGCGCCTCGGACGAAGCGGAGATCGCGGTGACGGACCAGGGTGCGAACGAGATTCGGATATTCGATCCCGATACCGCCGACTGGGGTGGCTCCCCAAAGTGGTCATGGATGCCGCAGGAGTCGAACGGGTTTCAGGGACTGACTTCACTGTGGGGCTTGCCCACCGAAGCTAGGGTGCGGGAGGTCGTGCAATGGGGCGGGGTGTGGATGGCTGTCACCGATTCCAAAGGTCTGGCAGCCATTATTCCCTATCCGCAGGGAGACAGCAGGAAGTGGGGATTGGAGGTCGGGGGCAATCCGCACGCGGCAGAGCTGCTCCCGAACGGCAATATCGCCGTCGCCGCCAGCACGGGAGGCTGGATCAGAGTCTATGCCTCCTCGCAAGGACCAGATGACGGGACCTATGCAGAATACGGCCTGCCTGGCGCACATGCGGTGTTATGGGACCTGGAACGAAAAACGCTGTGGGCTGCCGGCTCCTTTGACATCGTCGAACTGGCCGTGGAAGGAACCGACGCCGAGCCTGTCCTCACGGAGCGGATGAAGGCGCAGCTGCCGACCAAGCATGCGCACGACGTACAGTCCGTAGCCGGCAGCCCCGATAAGCTGTGGGTGGCGACAGGTTCGAAAGTCTACCAATACAGCAAGTCGACAGGGAAATTCGACCTCTCTTATGAGGGAAGCGCCGGCATCAGTCGCGTCGGAGTCAAGAGCGTCGGCAGCCTCCCGGACGGGAGAGTCGTGGAAACCGTCACGGATACGGCCAAGACGCCGCCAGGTCCGTGCACGGCGAACAACTGGTGTACGGATACCATCGATTTCTTTCAGCCTGACGGGTCGCGGAGCGAGCGCAGAATTCAAGACTCCGAGCTGTATAAGGCGCGCGTACTGAATCCCGGCTACGAATAAAGCCGGATTCGAGCGCGGGTTGGGCGCCAGCGTTAGCCTATGGCGTTTGACCAGAGTTTCATCCCCGCGGTATGCTTCGATACTCTTTATAGACCGCCGGTTGACAGGCCGGTGGTCATTCGGACAGGAGGTTAATCTCGGATGGAAGCGAAAGACTACGCGGAACCTGCAAAGAGCAAGGTGGTCGCAGACAAGAGGGAAGCGGATGCCGTCTCCCGTTCCAGCGGCGAGGCCGGCCGTTACATCGCCGCGACCGATCAGGCTTCCCATGCGATTCTCGTCCTGGACCCTGCCGCAGCGGACTGGAACGACGAGCACGCGGTGATTTGGCGCTGGTCCCCAGAAGAGTCAAATGGCTTCAGGGGACTTACCGCCGCATGGGGTTTGCCAACGGAGGCGAAAATCCGCCCTTGCGCGGTATGGGGCGGGCTGTGGTTGGTGACCACCGATTCCCTCGGCTTGGTGGCGATCATCCCTTATCCCGAGGGCGGCAGCCGGAAATGGGGGCGGAATGTCGGCGGCAATCCGCATTCGGCCGAACTGCTGCCCGGCGGCAATCTGGCCGTCGCCGCGAGCACCGGCGGTTGGGTGAGGGTATATGCCTCGTCGCAGGGACCGGATTCCGGGGTCTATGCCGAATATGCCATGCCAGGCGCCCACGGCGTCGTCTGGGATTCCCGGATGAACTTGCTGTGGACGGTCGGCAACGATCATGTGGCCGCCCTGCGGGTCGGCGGATCGGATGCCGCTCCGGAGCTGCGTGAAATGAACCTCTATCGGCTGCCGACACGGCACGGGCACGATCTGCAGCCGGTCAGCGGCGATCCCGGCCGGCTGTGGGTCAGTACCGGTGCGGCCGTCATCAGTTCGAGAAGCAGACGGGGATTTTCCACTCGAACTACCCGGGAGCGGAGATGATCAACCGTGCCGGCGTGAAGGCGGTCGGCGACCAGCCTTCCGGCATCGTTGTGCAGACGATACCGAAGCCTTCCGGCAGCCTATACGAATGGACGACGGATACCGTCGACTTCTTCCTGCCCAAGGATGTCAGGATACGCCGCGGTGCCGCTTTCTACAAAGCGCGGTTGCTGCAGCCGGAGTACTACGAACAAGATGACTGGAGTGAATACGATGAGCGGAACCGGGGATCAGAGGTGTAACGGAGCGCCCGCGGCCAAAGGGGTGCGCAGAGCTCCATTCACTTGGGAGGTCGGAACCTCCTACCGGCTTGAAACGGCGGAGAATTTCGAGCGGGATATCGAGGCGATGGCTGTCTCCGGCATCCGGTATGTGGAACTTGCCTGGCGGAATGAGGTATTCGATATGTCCGACCCCGCCAAGGAGCTTTTCTGCGATACCGTGATCCGCCGGGCACGAGCATGTGGGCTCGACGTTTGGTCGATCCACCTCCCTTACGGCACGTCGTGGGATGTCTCGAACCCGGATAAGGCGGAGCGGGAGGAGGCCGTACGCCGCCATGCCCGCCTGCTTGAGCTGGCCGGTCGGTGGAACATCCGCACTGCTGTTCTGCATCCCAGCTGGGAACCGATTGCGGACGCGGAGCGACGTGAACGTCTGGCGGCCTGCAAGCGGTCGCTGGCGGAGCTGGCTGCGGCAGCGGTTCGGAATCGTATCCGTCTGGCGGCGGAATGTCTGCCCCGCACCTGTCTCGGCAATACGTCTGGGGAAATGGCGCTGCTTGCCGCGGCCAGCGTGGATCTGGGCGTTTGCTGCGATGTCAATCATCTGGTTCAAGAACCGCCCGAGGCATTTATCCGGAAGCTGGGAAGCCGTATCGTCACGCTTCATATGTCTGACAACGACGGGACGGACGAAAAGCACTGGATGCCCGGAGCAGGCGTCATCGATTGGATTCAAGTTCTCGGGGAACTGGCCGGGGCGGGTTATGAAGGACCGTTTATGTTCGAGGTCCGGCAGTATGAGCCTAGGGAGCTGATGGACTGCTGGAGGCAGCTGCTCGTGGACTGCGCAAGGGCATGGGGAACGGATTCGTGACACTTGCTGAAGCAACGATGTATGGCTGCGGATGATGAGTTGGACTTCAAAGCCGCCATCTGAATCGTCGTTAGAGCCCGCCGGGTGCAACCGGAGTAAGCGGGCCAGCGAATGAACCGATTTGGTTTTTATTGTCAAGGATCTGCCTTGTAGAACGATATAAGAGGTTTTCACGTTTTTGTATATGGTGTGGAGGATTGAACCGTTGAATTGGGGGCTGCCGCATGAGTAAGAGTAAGATGGCAGTACACAGTCAAGAGAGGGGGAGAAGAGCGAGATATAAGTATCGCCGCAACCGCAAAAATGTAAGCACTTACAACAATTATGCGGGTAGAGGTTAAGAAGTGAATTGAAAAGAGGAGGTACGGCATGAAAAACTGCCGGTCCTTGCGGCGCAAGCAGGCAATGACGCGCTGCCGGCTTTTCCGGGCGCGGAACCTCTCACTGACCTTCCCGACTTACTTGTGTAAAGCAGCATGTCAATGATGCAGTGGTTGCTCATAGCGTTGCCCTGCTTTCGGGGTAATCGTTATTTCGGGTACAGGTTCTATCATTTTTGCCGTAACAGAGGACGGAAAGCAGATCAGGAACTATGATCTACATCAATATGCTGCCAGCGCAGCCCGATTCTTGGCTTATGATGCAACCTATGAGTTAATGGCCGGCAATATACAGGAAAACGACCAACAATTGGTCCAGTCCATGCTGCAATTTTGGGGGGTATCCTCGGTAGATGAACTGTCACAACTTGCTTTGAAAGGTTTCATCACCGATCAAAGAGAGCGCAATCGAAAGTATGCTGAATTGGCCCCGACTATTACCCGATCCGCTCTGCAGCTTAGTACATTGGCACAAACTGTCTGTAATCGTGCTGTACATCAGATTATGGTAGGTGTGGAGATTCTCGCTTCTTATTTTTCAGAACCGGAAGTCAAGGTTGCAGTGATTAGAAGTGTGGTCAACAGCGAATATTTTCAACAACAACTGGCTTCCCGAATGAAGGAGGGTAACAATAAAAGGTACCGCATCGTTTCTCCCGCCTTCTCGCCAGCAGCCGGTGCGGTCTTAATGGCTCTAAAGCAGCTTGGCATCATCATTACCTCACAATTGCTTGAGAACCTTGCGTTACATCCCCAATCTCGTTATAAATGAACCAAAGTCGGAAAGCCGTATGCGGGAAAACTGCACGTATGTTCACTCCTCATGCACGTTATCGTCCTCATGAAGCGTGATGCCCATGGTTCAGTAAAAGATACAAAGCCGGTATGCACCTTGTGAGGCGCATCCCGGCTTTCACTGTTACCCTACGTGACGGCATGTAAACTTATTTCGGTGCCATTTTCTTAACAAGCTCTCTGATCAGCCGCTCTCTCGACAATCAAGGAACGCCTATCAGTACTTCTTCTTATAGTCGACCAGATTGCGTAGATTTGCGGTCTCGCCGGACAAATAGATCGCAAGGTTCGAGACGAACAGCTTGGCCAGCCGCTCCGTGTTGCGGACGGTCATGCCGCCGGCATTATGTGGCGTGAGGATAACGTTCGGCATCGCCCAGAGCGGATGATCGGCGGGTAACGGCTCCTGCTCGAACACGTCGAGTCCGGCGCCTGCGATAACGCCTTTGTTCAGCGCCTCGAGGAGATCAGCCGTCCGAACCGTCGCACCTCGCCCGACATTGATGAAATAAGCACTGCTCTTCATGACCGCAAATCGTTCGGCATGAAACAGATGCTCTGTCTCGTTCGTGAGAGGCAGAATATTGACGACGTAATCCGCCTCCCGCAGCGCATCATCGAGACGGGCAACATCGTAGACGATGTCAGCCTCCGACATGGACCTGCCCGATCGGCGGACAGCGATGACGCGCATATCGAACGCGCGTGCCAGCCTGGCTACCTCTCGGCCGATTTCGCCAGCGCCGACAATCGCGACGGTTCCTCCATTCAGCTCGGCCAGCGACTTCGGACTCTCCCATACTCTCGTCTGCTGATTACGAACTGCGGCTGCAATACCGCGAGAAAGCCCCATCATCATAGCGACGGCCGTCTCGGATACGGACCGGGCATGAACGCCGCTGGCATCGGTCAGCAGAATACCGCGTTTCTCCAGAAGCTCCAGCGGTAAACTATCGATTCCCGATGACCAGCTCTGCACCCAGCGCAGCTTGGTGCCTTCCTGCAGCGCCACTTCCTTCACCTTGGCATCCCAACCAAATATAACCTCTGCTTCTTGATAATAATAATCCTCCGTACCATCCTTCTGGCCGAAAACAATCGATAATTCCGGTGCGGCAAGTCTTACGGCCGCTTGCTGCTCCTCAGTAAAGCCGGGAAGACAAAGTATCGTTCTCATTGGGGCCAATATCCTCCTCGTTTATTGCCGAATTTCCCTCGGTACCAATCATTCCGAAAAAGACGGCATTCCTAGTAGTTAAATCTCAGCCATGCTGCGGTTAGTATAATATAATCATACTATGATCCTATACAAATACCACATAGAAGAGCAAGAACTTTAAGTAGGGGCTGCCTGACTTATGAACCTTAGATGAAAAAAACAGAGCTTCCGAGGTCACGCCTCAGAAGCTCTGCTGCAACACATAATTGTGATTCTGTCTTGCTCCTACGCTTGCCTAACAGTCTTGGCGTCCAAGGTGATTAAGGTTTCTACTTCCTCAGACTGCCCTACGCGTTTAATGAAGAAGGAAAGGATCAGACCGACAACTCCGATTCCAATGATGACAAGATACGCATCATTAATACCCTGGATAGATGCCTCCATAATCAAATGCTTCTGGGAAGATGTGTCGCCTGATGCAATCTTATCCTGAAGATGAGTCTTGGTGCTGGTCGTCATAACCGTGATAAGCAGAGCGGTACCGATCCCGCCGGCTACCTGCTTAATCGTATTGGAGATGGCCGTACCATGCGCATTCAGTCTTGCGGGCAGCTGGTTTAATCCCGCCGTCGTGATCGGCATCAGGAACATGGCCATCCCGAAGCGACGTCCTGTAGACATCAGAACCAGATACGTATAACTGGTGGAATCGGTCAGATTAATGAAGCCGATTGTGGTTGCGATCGTAATAATCAGCCCGATGATGGACAGCCATTTCGCTCCAAACCGATCGAACAGCTTTCCTGTCACAGGCATCATGAATCCCATCAGAAGCGCGCCAGGGAGCATCAGAAGCCCGGACTCCATAGCTGTATATCCGCGTGCATTCTGCAAATACAACGGAAGCAACATCATATCCGCATACATGACCATCGTAACCACAATATTAATAACGGTCGTCAAGGAGAACATACTGTATTTGAACGCCCTGAGATCAAGAAGCGGATTCTTGGAGGCCAGCTGCCGCCAGACGAATAAAACCAAGGAAACCACGCCTGCTGAGATGGATACAAGCACTTCCGCACTTGACCAGCCTTTGCTTCCAGCGCTGCTAAAGCCATACAGAAGAGCGCCGAATCCAATCGTGGAGAGAATAACGCTCCAGAAATCGATCTTGGGATAGCTTCGTTCAGAGACATTTTTCAAATAAATAAAGGCAACCGCAATAACAATAACGGCAAACGGAATCATGCCATAAAACATCGTACGCCAGGAGTAATGCTCCATGACATAACCGGTGAGCGTAGGTCCGATAGCAGGAGCAAAGATAATGGCGAAACCGACCATTCCCATCGCGGCTCCCCGCTTGTCTGGAGGGAAAATGGTCAGGACGACCGTCATCAGCAGCGGCATAATAATACCTGCTCCGGCTGCTTGAATAAGGCGTCCAATCAGCAACAAGTCGAAGCTATGCGCCAATGCCGACACGATAGTTCCACCGAGAAAAATAATCATGGACGTCTGAAAAAGCTCACGGGTCGTAAACCGCTGCATAAGAAACGCCGTGATCGGAATAAGAACCCCGTTGACCAGCATATAGCCGGTTGTCAGCCATTGCGCCGTAGAAGCCGCAATATCAAAGTCGATCATCAGCTCCGGCATCGCGACGCTCATAATCGTCTGATTCAGAACGGCGATGAACGCCCCAAGAATCATAACAAACATCAAGGGGCCTTTCTTAATCGAACTGCTGTCAAAAGCCGTAATTGTACTCATCTTCCACAATCCCTTCCAACCAATCATTAACTAATCAACAGTTTGTTGTATAATAAAGTCAATGTAAATAACTATAAGTATCTCTCTGCAATTTCACAAGCAACAGCTTTTTTGAAAACGTAAATTAGTTTACAGTTAAAAATGATTCGTCGTTTAGACGACGAATAATCTACAAGTCCGGATATAATGTCGTGAAGGAAATGAGGCCATGTCAAAAACACGTCACCTTCTATCTGATTATCGGGATATCCCCGATATGCTTGAGCGGATGAAGGAAGATTTGATTTTATCCATAAGGAAGAATGGGAAAATCATAAACCAAATTAATAGATTTTCTGAATTTCTTGAAATCCAATTGATTGTCGACATGGCCAAAGAAACGCATGTGGCACAGGCCACGAATTTTCGAGGAATTGTCAGCCTCAACCTATAGAGGGTTAGAAAGCGAAAGCTCAAGCCGATCCAGGCTTGGGCTTTTTTCTTCTGGCGGTACCGAGGGTGCCTAACTTACAAACATTTCGCTTTTCTATCGAATAAGGTGTAATCATGAAAGGAGTGGGTGGATTGACGAAAATCACAATCGCTGCAGTCGGGGATTTGTTGATGAAAAAGAAGATGATCGCCTCGGCCGCACGGGAAGGCGGATTCGCCCCTATTTTTGCCAAAGTGAAACCCTATCTGCGTAAATCCGATTTAACGATAGGTAATCTGGAGACGACCTTCTCCGGCAACAATTTTCGCGGAGAGCCCGGAAAACTGTTGTTCAACTCCCCGGACAAATTCGCTGATGCGCTCCGGAACTTGGGCTTCGATGTATTAGGCACAGCCAATAACCATTGTATGGACGGGAAACGATCCGGTTTGAGGCGGACATTAAACGTCCTCGATCGACACGGTCTGCGACATACGGGCACGTATCGCTCCGCCCGGGAAGCCCGCCGGAAACTGATTGTTAACGTAAAGGGAATAAAAATCGGAATATTGGCTTATACGAAAGGAACGAACGGGGTCCCAGTGCCGGAGCCGTGGTTAGTCAACCGGCTAAACCGGAAAAAAATAATAGCGGACGTGCGCAGCTTGAAGAGTAGAACGGATTTTATTATCGCTTGCCTACATTTCGGGAAAGAATTTCGAACTTATCCAGACCGCAATCAAATCCGGCTCATGCACCTGTTGTTTAATAATGGTGTGAATGTAGTGCTGGGAGCGCATCCCCATGTGCTGCATCCGATAAGAATGTTTAAGGTGAAGGACATCGACGGACACATTAGAAATCGGGTAGCGGCGTCTTCTCTAGGAAATTTCGTATCCACCGAACTCCCCCGGCATACCGCTAGACTGCGAGGAACAATCTTGATGTTAACCTTAACGAAAAATGCAAAAGGGATAACGGATGTGTTGAAAATGTCACGTGTGCCAACCCGCATTTTGCAAAATATAGGGAAGAAAAACGTTTATCGGGTTGTACCGGGTGGATAGAACGGATATCGACAAAAGAGCTGCTAAGGCCGGAAGGTCTCCGACAAGGAGATCTTTTTTGCGGAATGGTAAGTGAAATCGGCTTTAAAAATAAGAGCGATTCGTAATTATGTAGATCAATATGCAAACAGGCTGAGCAATCGGGCAGGAAAGAATTTCCGATTGCTCTTTTTGTCCTTAATTAGTCTCTGCCGGCTTCCACGAATTTCTCGGCTATCATTCTCGGTTCTGTGTGGACAGTGGTAAAATGGTCCCCGTCACCTTCGATGTAACGGAAGAAACCAAGATGACTGGATTGTTTCGGATGCCAAGCATAATCGCCATGCGGGAGAGCGGTATCTTCCGTCAGATTAAGATAGCTTTTCGGAATTTGCAGTTCATAGAACTTTTTTAGATCGAGTTTTTGTTCCAAAGGACGAGCCGGTTCCGGCTTAACCTTGCTGTACAATGCTTTCGCTTCCTCTAAGCTGGCTGTATTTGCAAAGGCATCACGAAATAGTGGGAACGGAAGCAAGATCGTGCCGTCCCCTGAAGCTTGGCTCAGTTTTCCGAATGTTTCTTTAATTGGTGGGGGAAGTTGATCGTACAAGCTTTCGCCATTTAGAGGAACAAAAGCATTAAAGAATACGAGACGGCGGATCCGATCTGGGGTTTGTTGGCTTACAGTCATGATAACCGTACCGCCGAAGCTATGTCCGAGTAGAACGATATTTTTTAAATCTTTTTTCTTAATATAATCGACAACGGCATTCGTAATTTGCTCATGGGTTACGTTTTTGTCTTTGTTTAAGACTCCATGACCCGGTAATTCCGGCACATAAACGGTATGCCCTTGTTTACGGAGAGCAGCAGCTGTCTCATCGAAAAAGCTGACGTCAGCCCAAGAGCCGTGAATGAGAACGAAGGTCAGATTGTTTTGTGAGGTGTTGATTTTCGAAATCTCATTTTTTGGAAATTCCTGATTCGAATCTGCTGCTTTTGCGTAATCGTGAAGGTTGCCGAGTTGAACGCCTAGAAGGACAATTACGGTCACTCCTAGGGGAATCATTATACGTTTGATCAGATTCATGTTGAAGTAACCTCCTAAAAGTAGGTGTAAGTATTCAATTTATTTAGATCATTCTCGAATACACATTCCTATAATCTTCAAGTTTGATCGTACTCATACACAGTAAACTGGTCATGATTCATTTAGATACAGATGTCAGCCATTGAGCTACCATGAAAGAACGGATAATCCTTCATGCTCTGTGGTGCAGCATAAGAGATGCATGGATCAGCCAATGAACTAGCTTATTTGCACATGCCACTAATGCTACTTTGTGAAGCTTTCCTTCGGTTCTTTTACGGTCGCAAAACTCTTTAATCCGAGAGTTGCGACAACGGATTAGGCCACACTGCACTGCCATATCTAAGCTGTCTGGAACCACGTTTGGTGATTCGATTCCGATTTGCTGCGAACTTACCTGAAGCAAAAACACTGGGGTCGATGCCTGCAAAGGCGACCAGTTTCTTTGGATGATCAAACCGGTCGACTTCTCCAATTTGCGATAAATTGTTGCAGCAATTTTAGGGCCAAACATTAGAATACATAGCCCCAAAAACACCTTTGTACGCTGGGAAAACCTGATCCAGAACTGCTTGGAATTGCAGCTTCGTTTGCACGCATGTATGTTCAAAATGAAAAGTCCCTCTGTAAGGTTTTCCTCGATCTAAGAAAGCTTGTCCGTGGCTTTCTCCTTTAGAAATGTCTAGCGCTATAACGGGGTTCACCCTAATCCTCAGAGCAAATGCAAAAAGGATCAACCAGAAAGAAATGGTCGACCTCATAATACGAACGGGCAGTAGAGCGATGGAACGACTATTTATCATCGTTGCCTTTGTGGAATACAGGTCACCTAGGATTGAAACATGCCTTACAATGCTGTCTAGGCATTCTGGTGATGATTATAGGGATGTGGTGATGGTGGTCTATATTTTTTCCATGATTTTCGTTTGCGGTTATGCCGTAGGCACTTCTGTAGACCAACTTTGAGAAAATTTGAACCGATAACGATGTAGTAGGAGAATTCCAACATATGGTACTATGAATGTGAACGAGTAGAAATATGCAAGAAGTAAACGTAGAACCTTACCATACAACTTGCACTTTCTTGGTTTGCAGAAATTAACCAGTAGGAGGTTTTAATTTTGATAAGGAATGCCTCAAAGGCAATTTTGATCCATGACAATAAATTGCTAACAATAAAGTATCAAGATGATAAAGGTATCTTCTATTCATTACCAGGCGGCGGTCAGGAATATGGGGAAACCCTGATTGAGAATGTTCGACGGGAATGTAGGGAAGAAGTCGGGTTAGATGTACTAGTAGGTGATCTATTATTTGTAAGGGAAGTGATAGATGAGACAAAAAATATCCACCAACTTGAATTTATATTTTTATGCTCATCAAATTCCATTGAAGAAGCTTGTATGGGGGAACTTCCAGATAGTGGACAATTGGCAATTGAGTGGCTGCCGTTAAGTAACTTATTGGATTATCGACTCTACCCACTGGAGGCTCGTAATTACTTAAAAGATTTATCAAAGTGTAAAACTACATTTCCTGTTTATCTAGGGGCTAAATAATAAAGGAAATTGCTTAACCGAAGGTTTAAGTTTGTTGAACTCCCATGAAAATTAAATCCACAGTTGCAGAAAAAGGCCACAGTTGCAGAAAAAGGCAGCACTA